>JASJDI010000100.1 GCA_030065155.1 Xenococcaceae cyanobacterium MO_188.B29 | reverse complement strand
ACAAAGCTGATATTAAAGCCTAGTTTTTCATAGAAAAACTTATCTTTTAAACAAGGTGATTTTTGGAATTTTTTTCTATTACTTTTTCAGCAACCTCTAGTTAAGGACTTATTAATTTTTAAATTAACGTTTCTTAACTATTATGGTCTTCTTACCTAGCTAGTACCACGTATTTTTCAATACTTTTGGACTAAACGGGTCGCACTCCCATTTAATCATCATACAAACTAGCTGATGATGTTCAATCAACTACAATTAAGCTATGCCCAAACTAACAGAAGAGATGCAGCACCAATGATTTAATTGATAACTATAAGACTCAAAACCCCTGTACTTGACCAATGCTGATTTCCCTTGACCTAGAAATTCCTTTTCCTCGACCTCTGGTCTATGTGACCTACCGAGACCAACTAGAGGAGCAAGTAGCATATATGGATTCGGTGGATGGGGTGGAGGTCAAATCCCGTCGCCAAGAGAGAGGGCAAGTTTACTGTATCAATGAGTGGCATAGTCAGGCGCAGATTCCGACCCCCATCAGAGCGGTACTGGGGGACAAGCTGTTTTCTTGGACAGAGTATGCAATCTGGAATGAATTCGACTTGACAGTACAATGGCAAATTCAGACCCATGCTTTCACAGAAGCAGTCTCCAGTGCTGGTGAAAATCGTTTTCTAGCAGAAGGAAACAAAACTGTAGTCGAGCATCGAGGCGAGTTGAGGATTGACCCAGAGAAACTCAACCAAATTCCCTGGTTTCTCAGAAGTAAAATTGCCCAGTTGAGTGAAAATTTTCTGGCTCAACAGATAGAAGTGAACTTAAAACAAATGGGAGAAGGAGTTAGGCAAGTACTGGAAAAAACAGTGAACAAGTCCCCCTGAGCTGAAAAAGGAGCGACGATTGTGGCTTCTATATTTTCATAAAGGAAATCTTGATGAGCAATGATTGTTGTCATTTTTCGCCATGTCGGCAGATAATCTGACTCATCTGTGCCATTCCCTGCTAGGGTTGCTCCTAACAATGGCAGCCCAGAAGGGTCTAATGTAGCTAACATTTGACGATATTGTTTTAAATCAGGTCGTCTGTCCTTACTGTATCCAAATTTGATGAGAGATGATTCTTCTTCTCTTTCTGAGATTTGATGATACACCGAAAAACTGGTGGTGTCGCTTCTGGCTTTTTCGGTTGGTAATTAATCGACTCCTAGTTGCTCAACACTTGATCTCACAAGAATCTTAACCTTTTTTGTCCACCATACCCCTTCGATTTAAGCGAACGATGAGTCATAAATATCAGAGATTATCCAGAAAGGGAAAAAGATGAAAATTCAGTAGATCACAAACTTTTCTAGAAGGTTTATGGAATGCGGTTTTCAGCCGATATTCCTTAGGGCTAGAAACTAGAGTGTATCAGCGAATGCACGCGCTCGCTTTTCCCATTGGCGATCGCCAATGATTAGTCAGCAACTCGAGCGCGTCGGCTGAAAACCTCATTGTTTCGTGACTTTGTGATCTACTGAAATTGGTTGATCGTGCTAATTGAACGATGAAAACCTAAAAGCAAAGAAGAATTAGGAAAAATCTCCAGCCAAGGAAAAATCAACTAGAATAGAAGGGTAGGTTGAATAATTAGAGCGTCTTTTCTAGCTCAGAAAATTGATTTACTCGAAGGACGGAAAAAATGATCCTTAGCTTCATAGTTTCTCGTACAGCCAATCTCTATAAATATATTGAACTACACTATCTTCTTGATTTGAATTAATTACTTCGGTGGCAACTTGTTTTAATTCGTCGATCGCATTACCTACAGCAATAGAGCGATTAGCTGCTTTGAACATAGAAATATCATTACCATGGTCGCCAAAAACAATAGTTTCGCTTTTTTGTAAGCCATAATTTTCTAATAAAATAGATAAGGCATTGGCTTTAGTACAAGTGCGATCGTGAATAGTAAACCAATACCAACCAGGAAAATATCGATTTTCGTATAAATGTGTTTCGATGCTGTTTGCATATTGTTTGTCCACAATAGCTTGCAGTTGTTTTAATTTTGAAAAACGAGAAATCACTGTCAAACAGACAATTTGTTCTGAAAAAGAAATTCGTAAATCTTTTAGTTGCTTCAATCTTTTGTCTTTTTGTTTGACTCGATCGTTAAGATACCAAAGCATTCCTTGATTGAGGATTTTTTCATAATAAATACGATCTGCTTTGCCATCGAAACTAGCTATAAAAGGAAGACAATCGTAGTCTAAAATCAAATCATATATATTTTCAACTATCTCTGGTTTGATGTGATTAATAATTTCATGATGACCAGTTTCTAGATCGGAAATAAATGCTCCATTGAATTCAATTACAGGAAGATTAAGTTTTACACCTCTTAAGAGTTCTTGAATAGAGACTACGCTACGAGCAGTAGCTACAGTAAACATTAATCCTCGATCTATTAATTCAATCAATGTATTTTTACTAAATGAAGATAATGAAGCATCATTTCTTAGTAAAGTTCCATCGAGATCGGAAATATATATTTTATGGTTCATAGCTCATAAAAAGCAAAATAGAAATATAAAAACGAATGATATAAATCATATCTTTTAACAAAAGATACATTAATTAAATATACTTTCATTTATTACTAATTACTAAGTATCAGTATCTTTATATATCCACTCCAAATTCAATTGCCTTCCTAATAAATCGAGTAACTTTTCATCGTCGATCGGTTTTGCTAAAAAATCATCACAACCTATAGCGCGACTTTGCTTTTCCACTTCTTCAAAATCACTAGCTGAAATAGCAATAATGGGAATTTGTTTTAAACTTTCTGTCTTCCGAATTTCTGGAACTAAAGTGAAGCCTGTTTTAATTGGCATAAACAAATCAGTCAAAATTAGATCTGGTTTATTCTGAAGAGCCAGTTGCAATCCCTGCTGTCCATTTTCGGCAGTAATGACCTTAAAACCTACAGATTCGAGTATTTTTATGAGTAATGAACGAATTTCTGGTATATCATCTATTACTAAAAGGGTAATTTGTTTGCCTTGATAGCCAACAATTTCTTCAAATGATTTTGGTTCTGTTTCTGAAGTTACTTTAATCTCAGGAAACACCAAATCAAACCAAAAGATTGAACCTTTGTTAATTTCACTTTTAACCTTCAGTTCCCCTCCCATTAATTCTACTAGCATTTTGCAAATTGCTAAACCTAAGCCTGTGCCTAATCTTCTAGCTTCCAATGTACTTACTTGTTCAAAAGGTTGAAAAATTTTAGTCAAATCTTGACAATTAATTCCAATTCCTGTGTCGATAATGGCAAAGCGCAAACTTACTTGAGTTATAGAATTAGCATTACTAGTTTTGATACGATCGATTTCACTGATTTTTAGAGTTATTTGTCCTCGATCGGTGAATTTTATGGCATTATTAATTAAATTAAAAAGTATTTGCCTTAGTCTTTTGTCATCGGCATAAATGTTAATTGGTAAATTCCCCAAAGTTTTACATCTAAACGCAATATTTTTTTCTGATGCTTTTCTATTAGCAATATTAACTATGTCTTGCATAAAAGCCGAAAAATTAATCACAGAAGGAGATAATTTCGTTTGATGAGCTTGGATTTTAACCAGGTCAAGGATTTCCTCGATCAAAGACAATAAATACTTGCCATTTTGATGAACAATTTCAATCCATTTAGCAACATTTGCTTGATTAGCAGCAAGGGAATGAGATTTAGTCAAATTTTTTTGAATTAGTCCACTATAACCAATAATATTGCTGAGAGGTATTTTCAATTCATGACTAATATTAGCTAAAAATTGATCTTTAGCTTGATTGGCTACTTCAGCAATTTGTTTTGCTTGTTTTAATTCTTGATTACTTTGTTGAATCTGCTGAATATTCTGTTCTATTGTCTGGGACATCACCTCAAAATTGTTAGCTAAAGCATTCATTTCTCCTACCATAGTTCTTGGCAACTCGATTGTTTCATTTCGTAAAAATCTATTAGGAAGATTAGTAGTAAATTTCGCCAAGTTCAAAATTGGCTTAACTAAGAGGCGACTGATAAATCTAGCAATTAAAATAACACTTAGAGCAATTAGTAACAGAATAGTTAGACTCCTAATGTAGAGTAACTCTAGATAATTAATGTAAGGAGTAGCAGGAGCTTCCATCACTAAAGTTAGAGGAATCTCTTCATTGATTGGGAGAGCTTTTCGGTAAAAAGATTCTTGCCATCGAACTATTAGAGGTTTTCCCTCCATCACTGGTAAACAGTGGTAAACTTGATTCGGTTGGTCATCCGATTGTAAGTAATTGATTTCTCCATTTTGACAGCGATTCAGAATTTGTTGAGCATTAAGTTGCCTATGGGTGCTGGCAATTAATAGCTGGTTGCGATCGAGTAAAGTACTTTTTAATGGCACAGTATAAGTTTCTGTTTGTAATAAATGCTCGATAAAGTCGATGTTTAACTCGGCTATGATGTTTCCTAACCAGCGACTATTCAGAATAATCGGTAAAGTTTGCAAAATTTTTGGATTTGAGGAAGCATCAGCTTTTTCTTTTGAACTCGGCAGTACAAATATTTGAGGCTTTCTGGGAATATCTAACTGAGAAAAATCTAGACGATCGCTGTTAGACTTATCTTGAAGCGGAGCCATCGCAATTATTTCTCGCTCAGCATTGACAACATATATCTGTCGAAAAAGCGGTAAACTTCTAATTGCTAGTTCCATACTTTGTTGTGTCTGCCCCGAAACCACAATCCTAGTTTGGCTACTGCTTTCTTCTAAATGTCGCAAAGCATCTAAGCCAGACTGATGCCATCGAAGCAGATCGTTTGACAGATTTTGGGCAGAAGTTTTCAAAGTTGTTATTAGTGTACTTTGTTCATGCTCCATAGCAACTCGGTTATTTATCACTATTAGCATTAGGGCAGGAATAAGAACAAAAGCGACCAAAATGTGAAGTAAAATTTGCTCGAAGAAAATAGTTGTTCTGCTCGAAGAAGAATTTGCCCAGCGATTCAGTGGCTTATAAGTCAATATGAGACTGGCAACTAAAGCATTGAAAATCCCATTGACTGGCTGTTTGAGTAAAATAATTGAGGTAGTAACTGCCCCGACTTGAAGTATTTTGCCATAAAACAACCAAACTAAAGGCATCCCAATTACCAACCAGAAAACCATATCAATCAGCAATAAATTTTGATTTCCTTGGCGCAGCCTCCAGGCAATAAATAACGTCTCGCAAATGAAAATAATCAGAGCATAAGGATGTTGCCATAGTGTAATTGTATAAAAACCAGCAATCAGAGAGGCAATAGTTCCCCACCAAATTCCGTATAGGCTAACAACGATCAAAACGGAAATACTACCAAATAAAAAGTCAACTCCAAAACCAAAAGGAAAACTAAAATAATTACCTGCATATCCTGTTGTTATCAGAATAGCTAAAAGCAAAGTAGAAGGATTTAGCAACGAGTTTTGTGATTTATTTAACATATATTCATATTTATACTTAGAAAAATAGTTATTTTCCCTGATTTTATTGCTGAATTATCCTAAGAAAGCTTTCTATAATATCAGTATTATTACTGATTTAATACCCATATTATTACTTAGATATCATCGAAAATACAATTACAATCTGATATTTTCCCTTAACTTTAAACTTGTAATAATTCACCTAAAGGTCGATTGGGATTGATGTAGAATCTGTGTTAAAGGCAGACCAACTTGCGAGGAAATGTCTGGAATTTATGTAATGAGATTACGCTTGGTAGATTGGAAAAGTATTTACATTACCAATAATGACAACAGATAAACCTTAATTAGCAGAACAGCGAACTTCCAATCACAGAGGCAACAGAAAAATACTTGACAAAAATTAATACCCAATAACTAATATGAAATACTTAAATGTTTACTACAGATATGTAACACGGAGACTCATCTCCAATCCGCTTGAATAGTTATTTATAAATAAGTTCATATCAAAAATAAGCATTAGGCTTGCAGAGACTTTAGATGAGAATCAAACAACTATTTCTCGTTATTCTGTGTATACCAAAATACTACTAAAATCTTATATTTTCTTTGAACTTCACTGCACACTGACTTTGAGCAACTATGTGCCCCTCTTTAATAGTAGTTCTATTCAAAGGCGCAGTTCCCATAGCAGCAGAAACAGAATTAGCCTCAAGCAAAACCAAATCAGCAATTTTATCTACTTCAATGCCATAATCTTGAATACCGATCGCTTGTGCTGCTCTTGATGTTGCCATTTCTAGACAAAGTTGATGGCTAGCAGTCGTACCTAACTGTAAAACTTGAGCTAGTAGAGTACAGATTTTTAACATATCCCCATCACCGAAGGGCGTAAATAAATTCTGCACGTTGTTAGTGGCTATTCCTACTTTGATACCTGACTCTGCTAGTCGATCGATTGGTGCTACTCCTCTTCTGACATTATGAGTATCCTGTCGTGCCATCATGTAAAGATCTGTGGCGGGTAAAGCTAAAATAGCGATGCCAGCTTCTTTGAGGGAAGGAATAAAAGCAGCTAATTCTGTTGGAGTTAGTCCTGCCAATTTAGTCATATGCCCCAGACATACTCGATGCTGCCAGTTATATTTTAATGTTTCTTCAATAACTACAGGCAGTAATAAGGGTGCATTGTCATCGAGAAAATCAAGATGAAAATCAACATCGCAGTTAAATTCTTGGGCTATTGCAAAGATAATGCGAATATTCTCTTGGGGATTAGGATCGACATAGGGAGCAGAACCAATAACATTACCTCCCATTGCCATTGCTTCTCTAAGTAAATTGGTTGTACCTGGTTGATTAGTAATGCCTTCTTGAGCAAAAACCGCTAATTGGAGAGTAATACCCCAGGCATATTCTTCTTTCAGTGGGAGTAAAGCTTGCATAGATTTAAGCTTAAGAATGGGATCTACCTCCACATGAGTGCGCATGGCAGTAGTACCAAAGGCGATCGCTTTTTCAATTATGGTTTTGGCTCTAGTTTGAATATCCGCTACAGTATACTCTTGTTTAGCTTGGAGAGTTTTTTGCAATGCCTCACTAAAAGTTCCCTCTACAGCAGGATAGCGATCGAGTAGTAAAGCTTTATCAAGATGGATATGGGCATCTACTAACCCAGGAATTAGTAATTTTCCTTGAGCATCAAGTACTGTCTCATTTATCTCTGGAGTAGATTTAGCAGGAGTAATTTTGCTTATGCGACCATTATCGATCGCTATATTCCAATAATTTGTTTTACCTGGTAGAGTAGCATTGATAATTTGAAGATTCATAGTAATTGTCAACTAAACAAGATTTTTAAGGATTTGCTCATTTTAATAACCCAAAATATATGAAACCATCCTCCATGGATGAAAAAAACAATCAAACTACTCAAGCATTGTTGGCAAGTGAATTGCTATTCACTATTAGCTATTAGCTATCACATATTAACTATCAATATTTTAAACAAACACAATATTATTTATTGGGGCAAGTTCATAAATGATTGATAAAGCAAATAATTTAAGCAGACGCAACTTATTAAAAGGAGTTGGCTACTTTGCTACAGGAATAGCTGTTTCTCAGTTAGCTAGTTGCACAGAAGGCGATCGAGTTGCTGAAGAAAATTCGGGGACAGATGATTCTACATTAGGTATTGAAGAAACTAGTCAAGAACCAGTCAAATTAGGATTGATAGCTGCTCTAACAGGAAAATCGGCTTTATCAGGAGAAGCGATTACTCGCGGTTTAGCTGTTGCCATTGATGAAGTCAATTCAGCAGGAGGAGTATTAGGCGGAAGACCTTTAGAATTAATTCGTCGCGATGATGAATCAAATCCAGCTAAAGGAGTTGCTGCTGCTAGGGAATTAATTGAACAAGAAGATGTCGCCGTAGTTTTTGGCGGATTAGATTCTCCTGTATCTTTAGCCATGCTACCTGTTATTCATGAATTAGAAACTCCTTATATGGGAGTTTGGGCAGCTGCAACAGGGATTACTCGTAATAATTTCGATCCTAACTATGCTTTTCGAGTTTCCGCTAATGACAATTTAGTCGATAAATTTTTACTGCGATACGCGAAAGTAACCTACAATGTCAAGCAAGTAGGATTGATGTTGATCAATAATCCATGGGGAGAATCCAATCGACAGGGATTTAAAGAATGGGCATCTGAATACAATATCAAGATCGCTGGTGTTGAGAAGTTTAATGACGAAGATAACGATCTTACCGCCCAACTTACTCGGCTAAAAAACTCTGGTGCTGAAGCTTTAATGCTAGTAGCTAACGCTGCTCCTGCTGCTCAAGTAATGCGATCGCTCACTCGGATAAATTGGGATGTGCCGATTGTTTCTCACTGGGGTATTTCTGGAGGTCGTTTCCCTGAACTAGCAGGAGATATTGCCGATAAAGTAAAATTTGTGCAGACTTATAGTTTCTTTGACACTCAATCAGAAGTAGGAGAAAAAGTACTTCACAAGTTAAATACCAAATTCCAGCTGCAAGACCCCAGTGAAATTCTCGCTCCTGTTGGTACCGCCAATGCTTATGACGCTCTGAGGTTAACGGCTTTGGCGATCGATACGTGCGGTTCAACAGAAGGGGCAGCAATTCGAGAAGCTTTGCTGAATTTGCCCCTATACAAAGGTTTAATTAAAACTTACGATAGTCCTTTTACAGACTGTACCCACGATGCCTTGACTGAAGATGATTACATTATGGTACGTTGGTCAGGAAATAAAATTATTCCTGTTAAAGCTAAAAGCTAATAGGCAGAAGAGTATCGGCAAAATTGATTGATTCCAAAAGAATGACAAAAATCACTACCCACTACTTATCCCAACTATTAACAAAAGGTACCAAAAACTGGGTAATTTATGGGAGCAATAGGATAGCTTTCTACTACAGCCTAGTATCCATCTCTGGAAAATATGTAATAAATTTATGTAATAAATTCCAGAGATGAAGATAGGTATTACTGTATTTAAATTATATGTAATAAATATATGTAATAAAAAAAGTATATGGACATATAAGTCCTGTATGTAGAGAAAGTAATAGTGTAAGTAATAAGTAAAGTAATTATTTATATATATATTCTACCGTCCCTACTCCCGACCTCCACCCCTGATTATAATCACTCCCCCAGCGCAGCCCCCGCAAGCGGGATTATATATAATGAGCGTATTTTGAGCGTAACAGCGAACGAGTAAGCCGTCCTAGAAAAGGGAAACTCGTGTAATTACTACTTATGCTTTCAATCCAGGGTACAGGAGTTGAACCTGTCTAGGGCGAATTATGAGTTCGCTGCCTCAACCGCTCGGCCAACCCTGGTAATATATTTTTTAACCTAATTAACTATTATATTAGTAGGATTGGTGTTTGTGAAAATATTTAATAACAATAAAAAAAGCCGATGAGTTGGAAATCGACCTTGATACTTACCTCAACCCTATTTTTGACCATGCTAGTGGCTGGAGGTGGAAGTGCTTATATTGGTTATCAGATGGGCGAGGAAGCTTTGAAAGGGGTCACTCAACCAGATGTCAATTCAAACCAACGCCTCAAAAAAGATCGAGTGATAGGCAAATACAAAGGCCTAAAGCTAATTAGTGAAAGAGAAATTTTAGTTAATGTCTACAATCTGACTCACAAAAATACAAAATTTAACAACACTTCCCCAGAAAAAAAAACGGCAAAGTCAAAACAACTAATTAATTTTAAGCAGCCACAAGAGACGACTCCCTTTGTCCCTATTAGAGATGAAGTAGAGGGAGTGAGTATGGAAATAGTTGAGGCTCAACAACAAGGAAATTCTCTTCTGCTCAATGTTACTATTAGGAACGAAAGTTCAAAATCTGTTCGCTTTCTCTATAGCTTTTTAGATGTAAGAGACGATCGCGGTAGAGCTTTGAGTGCTATTTCTGACGGCTTACCAGGGGAACTACCAGCAAATGGGGAAGAATTTCGTGGTACTTTGAGAATTCCTACAGTTTTGCTCGATAATGCCCAAAAAATATCAGTCACCTTAACCGATTACCCAGAACAAAAATTAGAACTAAAATTAAAAGATATTCCAGTGACCAGATAACTAAGTTCTGTACTCCATTCTAAAGACGCGAGGTTTCCCGACTACGTTTACCATGAATCTATCTCAACTTACAACAGAAGCTATTGACTTTTTGCCAGTCTACAGCCAGTTTAACTGTACTTTTGCGCTCTTAATGTTTATTTATAGATGACTGGTCAAGATTTTTTGATTCCTCTTTTCTTAGTGTTTCTGTTGATTTTCATTAACGCTTTTTTCGTTACTGCCGAGTTTTCGATCGTCTCTGTTAGAAGATCGCGCATTAGCCAATTAGCCAAAGCAGGAGATATTCAAGCACAAACCGTTCAGTCTTTACAGAGAAGTCTCGATCGCCTACTATCTACTACTCAGTTAGGCATTACTCTTTCCAGTTTAGCGATTGGCTGGATTGGTGAGCAAACTATGGCAGCATTTATCGTGCATCTTATTACTAAACTACCTTTCCCTGAGTTTATCACGAAAGCGATCGCTCATTCTTTTGCTATTCCGATTGCTTTTTTGGTGCTGGCTTACTTACAGATAGTTTTGGGGGAACTTTGTCCTAAATCCGTAGCCTTACTCTACCCAGAACAACTAGCCAGGTTTTTTGGTCCTCCTAGTGTAGTTATCGCCCGTATATTTCTGCCCTTTATCTGGATTTTAAATCAATCAACTCGTTTTTTGTTGCGCTTGATCGGTATTGAATATACTGGTCAAGGTTGGCATAAACAAGTTACTTCCGAGGAATTGCAGCTTATTATTGCTACAGAAAAAGAATCTACTGGTTTAGAAGCAGAAGAAAGAGAATTACTCAACAATGTGTTTGAATTTGGTGATGTTATGGCAGTAGAAGTTATGACTCCTCGAATTCGGATCAATTATTTACCTACTGAGGCAACTTTTCACGATTTACTCCAACAAGTAGCTACCCATCAACAGTCTCGCTATCCAGTCATTAGTGATTCCCTAGATGATATTCAAGGCATCATTGATTACAAAGACTTAGCCTTACCTCTAGCAGAAGGAAAAATTAATCATCAAACGCCGATTAAGCCTTGGGTAAAATCAGTACGCTTTGTAACAGAATCAACTCCTCTCAATGAATTATTATCCTTGATGCAGCGATCGCAGCTACGAATGGTAATTGTTGTCGATGAGTTTGGTGGTACTTCTGGTTTAATTACTTTTCAAGACTTAATTGCCGAAATAATTGGGGAAGAACAAGAAGTAACTGAAACCAAAGAAGATTCCCTGCAAATGATCGATGCGAGTTCTTTTCTCGTGTCAGCACAAATGAATTTAGAAGAGGTAAATCAATTGTTGGCATTAGATTTACCTGTAGGGAAAGACTATTATACTTTGAGTGGGTTTTTATTAGACCAATGGCAAAAAATTCCTAGTCAGGGAGAGACTTTACACTACCAAAATCTCGATTTTACCGTAACGGTAGTCAAGGATAACCGTCTCTATCAAGTTTTAATTCATCGTCATGAACCTTCCTCGCCTGAAAAGTTTTTGGATGGTTGCGATCGAGAACCAGAAAACAATGTAAATATAGACAATAATGTTACTCCTTCTATCATAGAAGGCGATCGAGCTAGTTAGTAGTTAGATTATTGTTCACAAGAATGTTCTGCAAAATACTAATCTTATTTTTTGTCACCTTATTTTTAAATCTAGCAATGGTATTTCCTGCTGAAGCAGCTACTTGTCGTCAGCTAGGGAATCATTCGATTTGTATCCTCAGCATTAAACGTAGTGCCAAATATTATTGGGAGTATCGCGCTGCTATCAGCATTGATGGTCAGAAAAAGCCTGTAGAAATTTACAACTGTCGCGATCGTATCAAAATAAATTACCATAAGACTGTTGTACCGTTTGCTAATAATGATGCGGGAGAACTTATTTGTAGTTTGTATGCCAAGTAATATTAAGAATCAAAAGTACATTAAAGTACATTAAATAAATAGGGCAGTCCCCAATTTTTCATTTACTAAATCAATTTATCAGGACAGTCGGAGAGAGAGAACAATTATGGATTTAATACAACTCCAGAATTTACTGGATAACACTTCCTTCTGCATTTTATTCCTTACCATGCTGGTATATTGGGTAGGAGCAGCATTTCCCAAAATACCCTACCTATCTGTATTAGGTACAACAGGAATGGTAATTGCCAATCTTTGTATCGCGGGTTTACTAGCTTCTCGTTGGCTAGAAGCTGGATACTTTCCTCTCAGTAATTTATATGAATCTCTGTTTTTCTTAACTTGGGGAATTACGACAATTCATTTAATTGCAGAAAGAATGAGTCGTAGTCGTTTAGTTGGAGTAGCTACTAGCCCTGTAGCTATGGGGATAACTGCTTTTGCTGCCTTGTCTTTACCTGCTGAGATGCAAACTTCTGCCCCCCTCGTACCAGCACTCAAATCTAATTGGTTGATGATGCACGTTAGTGTAATGATGCTAAGTTACGCTACTTTGATGGTAGGTTCAGTTATCGCGATCGCCTTTTTGGTTGTTACTCGTGGTCAACAAGTAGAATTAAAAGGTAGTGCTGTTGGTACAGGTAGCTATCGCCATCAAATCAAAAAATTATCACTTCAAACCTCAGAAACTGATTCTATTTCTAAGTTAGCTACAATTAATAATAGTGGTAGTACCGCAGTTTTAGATTTACCCAAAACAGAAACCTCCAAACCACCTTTATCTTTAGAACGTCTTACTCTTGCAGATACTCTGGATAATATTAGTTATCGAGTTATTGGTTTAGGTTTTCCTTTACTAACTATTGGAATTATTGCTGGTGGAGTATGGGCAAATGAAGCTTGGGGTTCTTATTGGAGTTGGGACCCTAAAGAAACTTGGGCATTTATTACTTGGCTAGTTTTCGCTGCTTATCTTCACGCCCGTATTACCCGTGGTTGGCAGGGAAGAAAACCTGCACTGCTAGCTGCTGCTGGCTTTGTAGTGGTTTGGGTATGTTATTTAGGAGTAAATCTTTTAGGTAAAGGTTTGCATTCTTACGGCTGGTTTTTCTAGATTAAATTTAAACAAAGCTATAAGCCTATGGTTTATAGCTTTTCAGCAATATTTTTCTTGAAAGTAAAAATTTTTAGTCGATCAATGGTAAAAGATCGAAGTCTTGACGTATTTCTAAAAGAGAACAATTGAGTAGGGATTCATAATCAAGAAAAGGATAATATTTTCTTGTGCCACGAGTCTTCACCCAGATAGCTATGACTTCTGGTAACAGTCGCGGTAAAACGAATACAATTGAGCTATAAAGCCATAAAACCCCATGTTGTTTAATTAAATCTTCATACATAATATCTATAGCAGGTCTAATTTTGGGGTCTTTTCGGGTACGTAGGTAATCGCCGAACTTAAAATCACTTGTCCAAAAACTTAATGGTAATAATTTGATTTCATCATACATATTAGTATCGCAACCAAGAACAATATGAGATATATCGTGAGCTAACAAAATTTGGGCAAATTCTGGAGGTAATTCTCTGGGATCAGTAATACTAGGATTTATCTTGTAATATTCTTCTAATCCTTGCTGAAGAGTCTGATTACTATATTTATTGGTGTACTTGGGGCGAGAACGCTTATTCATTCAACCTTATACAATACGATACTGTTTCGTAATTATATAACACTTATGAGCAAAACAAATAAAAAAACACCAGGAAGACCTCGCAGTGCTAAATCTCATCAAGCTATATTGAAGGCTACTTTGGAATTATTAGGAGAAGTCGGTTTTGAATCCATGAGTATTGAAGCAATTTCGACTCGCGCAGGAGTAGGCAAAACTACTATTTATCGACGCTACAGCAGTAAAGAAGAATTGGTGGCTGATGCGATTGAAAGTATTAGACAAGATGTAGTAATTCCCAATACTGGAAATCTTGAGAACGACCTTGATGAGCTTATTGAAAATGCTGCACAGATTACCCTTAGCCCTTTGGGACGGCAAACTTTGGCTATGATTATTAGTAGTGCTGCCAGTAATTCTAGCTTTGCTCAAATCTATTGGGCAAAATATCTACTACCCCGACGAGAAGCTTTTGCTGTAGTAATTGAACGAGCCAAAATTAGAAATGAAATTCAGGCTAATCTCGATCCTGGTTTAGTATTTGACTCCATGAGTGGAATTATGCTTTATGCTCTTATTTTTCCACCTAAAACTGAATCTTGGACAGATTATGTTCGACGTGCATTACATTTGTTATTCCAAGGAATATTAAGTCAGTCTTAACCAGACTTTCTAATATAGAAATATTGAATGAGAAACATTAATAATTAATTCCCTAATCGATCGCCTGTTTCTAAATCAAACCAGTGTAATTGTTTTAAGGGTAATGCTAATTGAATTGTCTTTCCTCCCCAATCACAATCAGTAGGTAATAGAACTCTAATAGTCAAATCAGAATCATCAACTTTAAGACTAATTAAATTTTCTTTACCTAATTCTTCAACTAAAAAGACTTCACCTTGTAGAACATATTTATCTTCTGGAGTAGCTAGGCGCAAATCCTCGGGACGGATGCCTAAAATTATGCGATTAGGAATATTACTAATATCGGCTAAAGGAATTGCCAATTTACCTAAAATAGCAGTGTTTTCCTGACATTTAAGGGTCATAAAGTTCATTTGAGGACTACCCACAAACCCAGCTACAAATTGATTAGCAGGTTTATTATAAATACTATTAGGAGGAGCGAGTTGTTGAACTTGACCATCGTATAAAACTGCTACCTTGCTAGATAGAGTCATCGCTTCGGTTTGGTCATGGGTAACATAAACTACAGGTTTATTTTGCTCTTTAAATAATTGTTTCATTTGCGCTCGTACTTGTTCTCTTAGTAAAGCATCCAAATTACTTAAAGGTTCATCGAGTAAAAATACTTCAGGATCTCTTACTAAAGCTCTAGCTAATGCTACTCGCTGACGTTGCCCTCCAGACATTTGACCTGGTTTACGATCGAGAAGATGATTTAATTCTAATTTTTGGGCTGCTTCTTGTACTCTTCTCTCTATTTCTGCTTGGGGCATTTTGCGTAATTTCAGGGCAGTACTAATATTTCCCGCAGCCGTCATATGAGGATAGAGAGCATAACTTTGAAATACCATAGCAATATTGCGATCACCTGGAGGAACTTGATTGACATTTTTATCACCAATAGTTACTTGACCTTCGGTTACTGGTTCTAAACCAGCAATTAATCTTAATAAAGTAGATTTCCCACAACCAGAAGGTCCTAACAAAGTCAGAAACTCCCCATCTTCTACTTGTAGAGAAACGTCTTTTACTGGTACAACTTTGGGGCTATATTTTTTATATAAATTTTGTAATTCTAGCTTTGCCATTTTCTTAGCTAATTGTAATTCCTAGTAACCGTCTTAAAAATAGAAGTTCTGGAGTTGCGAAAACTCCCTACTAACTACTGTACGGACGTAGCATGCTACGTCTCTACTAACTACTTAACCTAACCAAGATTAGATTTATACAAGAAGTTCAATAAACCCAGATCTGCATCTAACTCAACTCTTTGTCCAACAGCTAAAGCTGCATTAACTCCATCATGTCCAAAAGGAAGATTAGATACTATAGGAATAGTAAGACTACCAAGGCGATCGCGCAATACTTCTTCTGTTGTCCAAGTTTTACTACCTTGGGGAGGATCGCAACGACTAAAGCGACCTAAAGCAATTCCTTTAACTTGCTTGAACACATCTAGCATACGCCATTGAGTTAACATTCGATCGATACGGTAAGGAAATTCGGTTACATCTTCTAATGCCAAAATAACTCCTGCTAAAGAAGGTTGAATCGATGTTTTTAACAAGTGAGTAGCCACAGTTAAATTAGCAGGCAGTAAAAATCCCTCTACTTTTCCCCCACCCCAGCCTTTCCCTGTCAATGATTGAAGAGAACGACCTTCAACACAATCAAATAATCTTTGAATTGACCATTCTGGCTCTTTGGCTAAAGTAGTCAAAACAGAGGCGTGAACTCCCCCTATTCCTAGTGTTGCTAGACTCCACAACAAACTAGTAACATCAGAAAAACCAATTATCCATTTAGGTTCTGGTAATTTTAATTTTCTCCCCTGCTCCCCTGCTCCCTCTGCTCCCCTGCCCCTCTGCTCCTCCGCTCCTCCGCTCCCTAATTCCCCTAAATGCCAACTCCAATCCTCCAATAACCTTGCACCACCATAACCACCCCTAGCACAAAGAATGGCTTTGCAGTCAGGATCGAACCAAGCTTCAGCTAAATCTTGCCGACGTTGGCTGTCTTTCCCTGCTAAATAGCCATAACGGGTAGAATAGTTACTACCCAACTCTACCTTATAACCCCGCGATCGCCAGATCTTTAACCCTTGCTCAAATGCTCCTAATTCTTTTAATGCACCACTAGGAGCAATAACCTTAACTAAATCTCCTGGTTGTAATGGGGATGGTAATTGGCAAGGATATAAGCTTTTTGGCATTAGAAAAATTTGCTGTAAATAAAATTTAGCCCAGTCTCATCCTGTGAGACTGGGTTTTCACTTAGGAAAATATTTTTTCCTCAAACAAAGCTAATGTCAATGGGAAATTTATAGCAAGTTATTAGTTCAGAATATTTCCTTCCTAAAGTGTCAAGGGTGATTTTCCACTACGTGACCTCGAAATGGCTTCACTTCAGATTCTGGAGTTTTGCGCTGAAGTAACCGTGGCTTTAGCACAATAAAATTACGACGGGGACGGACAATAGCACCTTCTTGTTCTAATTGGTTAATCAACTTGGTAACGGTTACTCTTGTTGTGCCGATTATCTCGGCTAATTCCTGATGAGTAAGCGGTAAATCTATTAATTTTCCTCTTTCTACTTCTCGACCAAATTTGCGTGCCAGCCAGATTAAAATTTTTAAGAGTCGATGGTACATTCGCTCAGAACGAACAATATAAAGTAGTTCTTCTGTTTGTTGAATGTGACTGCGAATCGAATCTGATAACCAATCACACTGACGTATAGGAATGGAAACTGCTTCGACTAGATTAAGACACTCTATCTGATAAGGACTAACTAAAGATAAAGGTTGTCCTACTACATCTCCTGACCCCCAATAACCAAGAGTAATAGCTGTCCCTTCCTCATTCCAAGTGCAGGTTTTGACCACACCTTGTTTGAGTAGCCAGAAACAGTCTGACTGCAAAGGTATTATCTCGCGGGGGCTGAAAGTATGCAGCCTCTTATTATTGTTTGAGGTATTCTGCATCAGAGTAATTGCGTTCGTTTATACAATTTTTTCAACTTATGCGTATTTTGTAAAGAAAAAGTAAAATACTGTCGTATCTCCATAATTTATCTATAGTTCTTAACAAAAAAACAGTTAGTTAAGACTGATTACTTAACTAACTGTCGATTTATCTAGCAATCATCATTAACTGGTTGGGTAATTCCTAAAAAAGCTTACGTTTTGTTAACTGTTTTTAACTTAGGGTGTAGAAGAGCATAAAACTCCGCCCTAGACTGTTTAAAAGCTTACACTTTTCGGTCACTCGTTCCCTGCCTTGAAAAGGCAGGGCTTGCGAGTGGCTGCATTCCGCGGTAAATACCTTAAGCTTCTTCTTTCCTTGCCAATAAGACAGGACATTCTGCTTTAACTCTTAGATAGTCAGATAAAGAAGTTCCCAACAAGCGATCGAGATCTGGTAAATTTTTAGCTATGGAAGGACGGCGTTCTGGAGAGCCAATAATCAAAAAGTCAATATTATTATCTTCAGCTAAGGCACGGATTTGTTGCGCGGGTCTTCCCCCTGTAACTAGGCAACGATAATTTAAACCCATCCGTTTCACTTTAGCAACTGCAGGAGCTAAAACAGGATTACTTTCCATCTCTTCTTTAGAAAAAGAAATATTAGGGCTAAGATCTGGGTTAACACGAGTTAGATATAGTTCTGCATCTGGATAACCCTGGAATAAGAAAATTGCCAAATCTAGAGCATATTGTGCAGCAGGAGATTTATCCATTGCCACCATTACTCGCTTAATTCTTTTGATATA
>JASJDI010000099.1 GCA_030065155.1 Xenococcaceae cyanobacterium MO_188.B29 | reverse complement strand
ACCGCGTCCATATAGAGAACTGGAGTTTTTTAAAGAAGCAATTTTTATTTCCTACTCCCGACTCCCGACTCCCGACTCCCTAAAAAAGTTATCTAAAAAACTACTGGTTTCAAACTAGACGCGGTTTATTTCTTTCTTCTGTTTGAGTGCTCTCCAAAGAGATAAAAAATTATCGCTTAAAGCTGCAAAAAATTCTGGCGTTGCTGAATACTGACATCACACTTTTTTGTCTGAGCAGAACCATTATTTGACAAGAATTTCGTCAATTAGATGCGATTTCCCTACGATGGCTTCTGAATTAGGTATAGAAGAGACTGAACTATACCAGTAAGCTCTAAAAATTATAACGTCGCGCTTTTGCGATCACGGTAGTGCCAGCAAAGCTGATCGCGCTTTTTTTAGAAACTAACTGATGTTGCACACTAGTATCTCTACGCAGAAGTAACGAGTAATGAATTTTATCTAGCTAGTGTGCGAGAATTAGTATTATTTATCTATTTTTGCGGTCTTCTCTGGCTTCTTCTATACAGTCATCTAAATCATCTTCATCCCAACGTCTGTCGCACATTTCTTCAACATGCTCTCGACGATCATCTCGGTTATTTCGGTGTCTTCGTCGAGAATTGCGATCGTCCCAGTTATCTCTACGGTCTTCTCTGGCTTCTTCTATACAGTCATCTAAATCATCTTCATCCCAACGTCTGTCGCATATTTCTTCAACATGCTCTCGACGATCGTCGTCATGAATTGCTCTACCTCTCGTTGGTATTGCTTTTGGGCGACCAGGAAACTGAGCATAGACACTACCATAATGGCTATTTTCCTTGCTAAAGTCTAGATAGCTATGAGCCAAGCCAACATTAGCTGTAATAAAATTACCCGCAATAAGGGTTACAAAAAACATCGATCTAGAAATAAATAATTTCATGATTATTTCTCCTGTGATTAATATTAGACAGACAAAAATTAATCTATAATCAGTTTGATTTAACTCTTGAGAGCAATAATAGGATCGAGGCAAGCTGCATTACGAGCGGGGACAACTCCAAAAATCAAACCAATTCCCCCTGAAACAGCCATAGCAATGATAATCGCTTGGGAACTAACTATAGCTTCTAAAGAGGTTAAAGTAGCTACCGTGACTGTTATCCCTATTCCTAAACCAATGCCAATTACACCACCAATGGCAGATAAAATGATTGCTTCAATAGTGAACTGGATTAAAATATCGCTACCAGTTGCTCCTAGTGCTTTCCGTAAGCCAATTTCTTGAGTACGTTCTATTACCGACACTAACATAATATTCATAATGCCTATACCACCGACAACCAGGGAAATACCTGCGGTTGCACCCAAGACTAAAACTAAAATATCGGTGATCCGATTAGCAGTTGCCATTAAATCTTGTTGACTACGAACGCTAAAATCATCTTCCCCGTTCAGAATGTTATGGCGCAACCGCAAAAGATTAGTAATCTGATATTGAGCAGCACTAGAGCTTTCAGGATTTTTTGCTGCTACAGAAATTACCTGAAGAGTTGGACTACTACGATTAGTCTCTTGTCCCGTTATTTGAGTTGCCATAGTTGTAATGGGGATAAATACCACTTCATCTTGGTTTTGTCCCAAAGATGCTCCTTTTTCTGCCATCACTCCAATAACTTTAAAGCTGAGGTTGCGAATGCGAATTTTTTGACCGAGGGGATTTTTTTCTCCAAAAAGAGTATTAGCGGTATCACTCCCTAAGATAGCAACTCGTTCTCCTGCTTGTAGATCTAAAAAATTAAAAAACTCGCCTCTGGTAACTTGAGAATCTCTGACTAGGGGATATTCTGGAGTAGTACCAGTAATATTTACCTGAGTCTCTTGGCTGCTATAAGTAACTCTCAAGCGTTCACTTTTTTCAGGAGCAACACCAGTTACGGCAGGAACTTCTCTAGCGATCGCTTCTGCATCTGCTAATACTAAACTATTGGCTTGCACTACTCCTGCTTGAGGGCCTCTTTGTTCTACTCCAGGCATGACAAATAAAACATTTGTTCCTAATGACTCAAATTGTTGAGTAACATATCTCTGTCCCCCCTGTCCTAATGCAACCATCGCGATTACTGAGGCATTACCAATAATCACTCCTAACATAGTTAGACCACTCCGTAGTTTATGATCACTAAGAGTTTTGGTTGCCATACTAATATTTTCTAAAAAATCTGCGCCCATATTAAGTAATCAAATCTGCTAACAAAATCTAAGACTTTTCACTCTAGTAAATGAGAGCGAATTGTTCCCATCGATACTGTTTATTTTCTAGCTTTCATTACAAGTTGCTTGGTTGTGTATTTTGGAACTATCTAAATCGGACTTGGTATCGGCTCTTTGTTGAAAGGAGCTTTCTGAGGAGGAAAATCGATAAAAACGCGATCGCTTGTTTCTAATCCTTGGATAATTTGTGTTTGACCATTTTGACTAAAGCCAACTTTGACAGGTTTAAATTGAGGTTCACCGCGTTCGTCTGCTATCATCACGCCGATTTGACCTTGGTTGGTAGTAATGGATACTGTGGGAATAGTTAAGGCATTGTCGATCTTCTTACCAACAAAAATAGCATCAACATTCATACCCGATCGCAATTCTGATTGTCCAGTGACAAGCTTGACCTTGACTTCAAAAGAAGTTACGTTGTTTTCCACTACAGCTTCAGGAGCAATTTGTTTGACTCTACCTTTGAAAGTAGTGTGAGGATAGGCATCGGCAACAATTTCTACTACCTGATTAGGTTCGATATTAGCAATATTAGCTTCAGAAACATTAATATTGACTTCTAATTCTGAAGCGATGGACAAGATGGAGGTAGAGGTAGCCGAAGAAGTAGAAGAAGCAGAGACATTAGGCGTGACAATAGAACCAACTACCGCATATTTTTGACTGACAATACCATCAAAAGGAGCGCGAATATAGGTGTCTTCTAGCTTAGTCTGGGCTGCTGCTACTTTGGCTTGAGCTGCTGCCACTTTGGCTTTGAATTGAGCTATATCTTCTGAACGAGAGCCATTTTCTAGTTCTCGTAATTGCTCCTGTGCTTCTGCTAAATTAGCGCGGGCTATTTTATCTTCACTAATATATTCGTCTAAAGTTAGTTGAGCGATCGCACCTTCCTGGGAAAGAAAACGATATTTTTCTAGTCTTTTGGCACTAAGATCGGCTTGTGCTTGGGCAGATCGAACTTGAGAGTTAGCTCTGGCAATTTCTTCTTGGCGATTACCATTTAAGACTCTATTGTATTCTGCTCGTGCTTGAGCTAACTCTGCTTGTGCTTGAGCTAATTCCGCTGCGAAATCAGCCGAGTCCATACGAGCTAAGAGTTGTCCTGCTTGAACTTCATCTCCCTGATCGACATAAAGAGTAGATAATCTTCCCGTCACTTTAGGACTGATATTAACAGAGGAAATTGGTTCTACACTACCACTAGCTTCAATTTTAATGTTAAGAGACTGAGTTTCTACTGGTACAGTTAGAGATTCAAGATTTGGTTGAGCATCTTGACGACGAGAGACAAGATAGATACTTGCACCTGAAATAATTAAGATAATCAAGAGTAGTTTTGTCCAGCGGAATCGCTTTTGAGCAGATTTAGCGATCATTTTTGCTGGTAGCAAAGATGAATCTTGTTCTTGTGTTACAGATTCAGTAATTGAAGGTTTGGAAACACTATCCATATTTCATAACTAATAACTAATTCTCTAGTTGACTGATTACTAAATCATTCCCGTTATTCTTACAAGCAGTTTCCAGAAAGTCTTTTTGTTCAGACATTGCACCTCGATCTGGTGTAAACATAAATTCCCCTTTATTCTGAGCCATCCAGCCACTATACCAAACTACACTCATAACTTTTTCCATTCTGCCCATTTGCATAAATTCCGCACAGGTTAACTGAGACATATTTATTTCCTTATCTTTGTCTTCTGCTGTTACAGTGATTGGTGATAAGACAGAGGCGGTTGCTATTATGGCAACTAATATTTTGGCAGAAAAAAATTTGGATTGCATAAAAAACTCCCGTAGCTAAATTGCAGTATATTTTTATGCTATGTAGTTCTTTCTTTTGTGACTTCGTTCAAATGTCCAATTTAATATTGGACTATAGTACATAGAATTTATCTAGTAGTTGATATTACATTAAGAGCAATAACTAATTTATGGTTTAACAGACCTTTTACATAAATACCCAAAACCTTGGTTGAGAAAGGGGAAAAGGAAAAAATCAGATATTTATTGAGATTTTTAACTTTATTTTTGTCATAGGTCTAATTTTTTCTTGATGATGCTCTTTTTTTTCGATCGACATAGACCTAATTTTATTATGAAATACATAAATCGACTCAAAGCTCATCCCCTACGCTTGTTGCTTTACTTAGAGTGGATTTTATTTATTATTACTGTGGTGGGGAGATTTAATGCTTCAAGAATGTCTCCTCCTCCAAACTTACCTCTACTTTTTCCTAGAGTAAATGTCAATTTTTCTTCTTTATCCATCGTCTGTGCGATCGCCTTTCTTATCGTTGGTTTATGGCAACCTAAGGATAAATATTGGGCTAAGATTTTTTATATTGGGTTGGAATTTACTTTAATTGGCTTAATTGGAATTACTAGCGATGCAACCATTCATGTTGTTCGTCCATTGTTGTTAATTATGGTAATTAGGGGCTGTCTTAGCTTTAAATTACCTGGTTCTCTTGTTGTGGCAGGAATCTCTTTTGTCTGCTTTTTAATCTCCTTGTTCCTTGCTGTTCACAATAGTTTGAATGACCCGAATATTCAACAAGTCCCAGCAATTGTCACCCCAGGTTTAAACCCCAAAATTATCTATCAGCTTTACTCTAATGAGGAACAGTTTAAAGATTTAATTCTTAATATAGCAGTGAATAGCACTATTTCCTTTTGTCTAATTTCAGTGTTTGTTTTTCTCTTAGTTAATGCTCTACTGTCTGAATATCGTTCTCGACAAGAATTGAGGGTTGTCAACCAAAGGTTACGCAAATACGCTTTACTAATAGAAGATAGAGCTATGCTGCAAGAGCGCAACCGTATTGCTCGTGAAATTCATGATTCTTTGGGACATTCCCTAACTGCCCAAAATATCCAACTAGCTAATGCTTTGTTATATCTGCGTTCTAATCTCGATCGCACGGAGTCATTTTTAGTAGAAGCTAAAAAACTTGGTTCTAATGCTCTACAAGATGTACGCCATTCTGTAGCTACTCTACGCTCCGACCCATTGCAGGGAAAGTCTTTAAGTTTAGCGATCGCGGAATTGGTAGCAGATTTAAAGTATCGTACGGAGATTATTTACGATTGCGAAATCAATATTCCTCATCAACTACCGAACGAAATCACCACGACAGTTTATCGCATTGTGCAAGAAGCATTGACAAATATTATCAAGCATTCTCAGGCAATAAAAGTCAAAATTTCTATACGGTTAGTAGCTAACGATCTTGAGGTACTAATTAAAGATAATGGCAAAGGATTTAACCCTGAAGAAAATACTACAGGATTTGGAATCCAAGGGATGCGAGAAAGAGCTACAGCTTTGGGAGGCAGATTTAATTTAGTTAGTCTGCCAGAAATGGGATGTCAAGTTATCGCTACAATTCCTTTTTTTGATAAGTTATAACTAATAATATTTTTCTGGCTATGATTCGTATTGCACTAGTAGACGATCAAACAATTATTCGTCAAGGACTAAAAAGCTTACTGGAATCTCAACCCGATTTTCAGATAGTTGGTGAGGCAGAAAACGGTAAAAGTGCGCTCGCACTTGTAGAACAGCTTTATGATACTCCCCAACAACCAGATTTAATTTTAATGGACGTGCGAATGCCTGTTATGGATGGTGTAGCAGCAATTCAAAAGCTAACCCAGAAATTTAGTTCCATCTCAATTTTGGTTTTAAGTACTTTTGATGATGATGAATACATTACTCAGGCAATGGAATTTGGAGCTAAAGGCTATTTACTCAAAGATACACCAATAGAAGAAATAGCCTATGCTATAAGATCTGCCATTAAAGGATACACTCAATTAGGACCAGGCTTATTTCAAAAATTTTTAACTCGCTCAGATAGTCAAAAAATCAATTCTCCAACAGTCTTGCCTGATGTTTTCCAAAGCCTTACTCCCAGAGAAAAAGAAGTTTTATCCTTAATTGCTAAAGGAGCAAATAATAAAGAAATCGCTCAACAATTATATATCTCCGAAAGAACAGTAAAAGCACATATTACCAGTATTCTCAGTCAATTGAATTTGCGCGATCGAACCCAAGCAGCAATCTTAGCGAATCAACATGGGTTTTTGTAGTACAGATATTATTTCATCTATTGTTTACTGACAGCTAAAAGCTTTTAGCTTTTAGCTTTTAGCTTTTAGCTTTTGAATCTACAGAAAACTTCTTCTAAGTCTGGGGAGTTATAGAAGTAGAAGTCTCTCTCTCTTCTGAAGCCGAGAAAAATCTTTGTGAAATCCAGGCTGTGATAACATGGGACAATAATCCGATAGGCCCTGCAAAAAGACAAAGAATTAGAGAGTGAACTGTCCATACCCCAGTCCTTTGCCCTTCCCAATAAATCCAACGACCAACAAATAAATCCAGCACTAAAAAATGAACCCATCCTGTAGCTGCGATTTGTTCATCAGCAAAAAACCTAGCAATATCTGCTAACTGAGGATTAGACAAAGCTTGAGCAGATTCTGGGGTAACTGTTCCTGAAAAAAGATATATGTACAAAGCTGCTAGGGCAACAAATGGCAAAAAAGACTCCATTACTTTTTTGGTAACTCCCCATCTAGGTAGAAGAATCATCAACACCCAGAAAGGAAGAACAAAAAGATTAGCAAGATCAAATAGCTGAGTAGTTGACATAGAAATAAGATTCACAATTTATATTAAAAAGATTCTAGCAATTGAGAGCGATCGAAATCAGTAACTCGCTACGAATTACGAACTACTAACTACTAACTACTAACTACTTAACCCAATCAGCATTTTTGAAACTTATGCCAGAATCCTATTGCTTTCTCATCCAAGTTAAACATTGTTGCATTTGTTGATTCATGGTTTCTTTATCAGCATGGTAACGACGACCATGACCAGGTAATACCCATTCAAAAGAGTATTTGGCAAGTTTTTCCATTGATTTTAGCTGCTCTGTCCAAGAATACCCACAGAAACGACGAAAAGCGTAAAGATGATGCAAATAGGGCGACCAGGCTAAATGATCTCCTGTAAACAGAAAGTTTTGTTGATACAGAAGAACTGTATGCCCTTGAGAATGTCCAGGAACTGGAATAATCAAAATATCTTGGGCAAATTCTATGGGTTCATTGCTAGAAAGTTGAATCTCTACATCTTTAGTACTACTAGTAATATCATCTCTGTGTAAAATGCGATCGCACCCAAAACGGTCATGAAATTCCTGATGATCGGCTACATCGTCTCTATGGGTGAGGTACATATATCTTACTCCTCCCATTTGTTCTATCTGCTTAACTAGAGGAGGCGAAAATCGAGGAGAATCAATTAAAATATTACCTTTTTCTCTCTTGATGAAGTAACTACCAGCACCAAAGGATTTTTCTGAATGATAACCACAATGATAAACGTTATCTTCGACTAAAAGTGGAAAGGTTTGCTGTACTGTTTTGATATCTTTGGGTTTTTCTACTGTACCAATAGAAGCGGTAGGACAGGATAATAAGGCTTGCATTGCTGCTAGCTGTTCTTCCTCGTTATCAGGTTGATGATGGACTACTGATTGATTTCCTTCTCGTTTATATATTTCTGGTGCCATCCAGCGACAGGTATCACAATCTATACAAGTAGAATCAACATAAAAGTTACCACTGATATTTTCTGTGCGTCTTTTTTGAAGGGTAGCCATAGCTTTTTTCTCTATTTAGCTTCTGCTTCGATCGAATGTTATCCATAATCATTATGAGTTTATTCTAGCAGATAAAGATAAGCTACTTTATGGATCGAGAAGATTGCTAATTGCGGTGCGACCCTGCGGAGGTTTCCTCTCCCGACCGACCTGGAATCGAATTCCAGGTCGCAAGCGGGAGTCGATTCCCGACCGCTAAGGAACGCGCACCGTTGCCCACTTTTTTCTTTTCCCTATTGGGTATCAGATAACAAGATCGTTAAAAACCCCATAAACGTCACTCAGACGATAGGATAAATTATCTTCAGCAGGTATATTAAAATCACGTCCTACTAGCTTATTTAGTTGACAAGACCAAAGTATATCTATGTCAGAATCACCGAAAAACTCTTCTATATTATGTTGAAAAAAGCGGGAAGAACCACCTGTGATTAACACTTCATTTACCTTGAGAAAATTTGGTCCTAAAGTTCTGTAAATCCAATCAACTATAGATTCCCAAAATTCAGCACGGGTTCTCTTAATAATTTCGACAGCTTGGTTAACCTGTTGTTGAAGTTGTTTTCTTCCTTTAACTTTCTGCCAGAGTAAGGCTTGAACTAGAGTTGAATCGCTACTTGCTTCATAAATTGCTTGGGTTAAATCGCTACTAGCTAGATTACTAGAATCTAAAGCAGTTTGAGAGACAATCATATCAACTAATTGGTAAAATCCATTAGAACTACAATCGGCTACTATTTGTTGTCCTCCTTCATAGAGAAATAAACTGTTATTATAGTGACCCATGATTAAGCAACTAATCACTCGATTGCGATAAGCTGAATTAGTAAGTTGTGACTGCCTTGTTTTCAGGATTCCTGAACCTTCGGTTTTGACTTCCAGCATGCTTACTTTGACTCGATACTGTATGCCTCGAAAATTAAACCCTAATTCTAAAGCGTTGAGTAAATTTTCTTTAAATTGTTGACTAGTAGACCACTCACTCAAAGGTAATAAAATACGTAGAGTTACGGAAAACTCTGTAACTTTATTCAGGGAAATAGATAAATCGCTATCTTCATCTTTATAGTCAGTTATTCCTGCTCGTTCCGCAATAGAACCCAGAATTGCCAAACACCTATTGACTCCATTTACAGTTTTCAGTTCATCTTGCCCTAACTTCCGACGGTTACGATAGCCAGAGGTACGAGTAATGAATCCTAATGCTTCTCCTGTACCATCAGGCAACACTAACCACGCATCTTTTTCTGGATCGGCATTTTCTCTTGTAATATTAGCAATGTCATTGGCTGTTAAATTAACGATTTCTGGTTCTAAAAATAGAATTTCTCTTTTACTACTTGAATCAATCGTCCATATGGTTTTCGCTAGAGATTTACCCAAGTCTATAACAGCAGTTATTTCAGTCATAATATATAATTAGTTTAACTTCTCTACACTTCGGACTAACTATACAATGGGTCAAAACTTTTCGTGTAAAGTTTTTAGGAAGAAAATACTTCTAAATTGTATATAAATTGGTAAATAAAGTAAAAATTTTATATACGGTTATTAGATTTATTTGCTCTAAACAAGGTATTTTGGCTATGAAAACAAAGAAAAAAGCCACTATCAGCTATAAATATATTATTAAATAATACTAAGATTGATGTATCTAATCAATAGTGAAAAAAATGTTTATTTAAAACTTAATGAAATTAGGGAGTTTGGGCAGCAATTTCTCCCTTATCTCCTTTATCCCCTGTCTTGGTGCGCGTTCCTATAGCGAGGTTTCCTCGCCAGGGTCGCACCGCTTGTCTTCCTTGTCTTCCCTCTCTCTGTCTCAACAGACAACCTTATTAACCAAACAGTATTGCTCTTGGTGGTACATTAGTATGTTCTAAAAATATTGACGGAGTGTACGCAAGGCACACTCCGTTTTGCTCAAGCTAATGGTCTTAAGTTAAAGTAATGACCACTAACAAAAAACAGATGAAAACTACAAAGTACTTGGGTAATAATTCTATTCCTACACCGAAGAAAGGACTTGATTAGTTTCGCCGACAATATTTTTTACAACATCTTGAATAATACTACCGATAGTATTGATGTCCTCTGTGGTAAAGGAGGGCGACAATCTTAAATCACAGGCACAAGAAATAATCTCCTCTGTTTGTTTTAGTTCTGGCACTTCTGTAAAAGAATACTGCCAATTTTTAAAATAGCGAGCGTTATCGAGTCGTCCAAATATTTGTATTTTTAATCCTCTTACTGCGGTATCTTTGACAAATTGATCCACTTGTAATTTCGTTAAATTTAGGAGGTTAAACTGCATACTGTCGGGAGCGCGTTCTATTCTATCTAACGAGGGGGGAATATGAACCCCTTCTACCGTATCTAGAATATCTTTTAATTGTTTATACAACTGCTTATAACGCTGTATTTTCTCTTCTAAGATTCCTATTTGGGGTCTAAGTACCGCTGCCGTTAGGTTATTCATTCTCAGACTAAAATTAGGAACGTAGGGTTTTAGCTCTTCAAATATTTCGTCATTGAAAGGGCGAGCCAAATGTTTTTTATAGAGCTTTTCATAACAACCAGCAGCTAGAATACAGTAAGCTGCAACTCGATCGTCAGAAGTAGCAATAAAGCCTCCTTCTCCAGAGTTCAACATTTTATAACTTTGGCTACTGAAGCAAGCAATTTTAGCAGTATATCCTACGTGCTTCCCATCACTCCACTTAGCACCCAAGCTGTGAGCACAGTCTTCAATTAAATATATTCCTTGTTCGTCGCAAATTTCTTTAATAGCTTCCATATCTGATACGTGTCCCCGCATATGGGATACGATGAAATACTTGGCATCAGGATGTTCTTTGATTTTGCGTCGGAAGTCTCCAATATCGATTAGATACTGAGAATTACATTCTATGTATATAGGGACACCGCCAGCGTGAACAATACTACTGGGAACGGCGGTAAAAGTAAAAGCATTGGTGAATACCTTGTTTTGATATTCTAATCCAGCAGCTTTGAGACTCATAAAAAGTGCGCTCCCACAGGAATTAACCGCGATCGCATATTTATGTTCTACATAGCGACTGAATTCATATTCTAACTTAGCAGTTTCAGTTGCTAGTTCATCTTCTAGTTCGGAAGGAGCTATTTCTGACTCAAATTCTGCATGGAAATTATAGCGATACATTCGCCCTGTTTCCATCAATTTTACCGCTTGTTCAATACCTGCTTGGGGAACTGGATCGGGAATCTTAAAATCTTTGGTAAACTCCATTATACCTTTTGTGAACTTCTCACACTTGTAGTCGGGATCGATAAGCTATAGGAATGCAATCATTACAAACCTTCAGGCATTTGCCAGCAATGATCCCGACAATTCTACCCATAAAGTTTAACTGATTGTTTAGCAGAAAAACAGCAAAATTCTCCGAATTCCTGCAATATTATCGAACATCTTTGTTCTGAATAGGAGAAAAGTTAGGAGTTTGGAGTTAAAAATGTAAACTAGTTTACATTCAAAATTACTTGCCTGATTTTACTTAAATTTTGATAAGAAAACCCAGAAATAAATCTGGGCTTTGCTTTAAATTTAATTAAACTAACTTAAATTAGTTGTTTGAGTGGTCAACTCTATTTGACTATGACAAAATGCTGTTAACTAAATCTTGCAGAGGTCCAAGACGAGCGGTGGAGCAGATAAAGTAAGCAAAGAATGCAGCACTGCAACCACCAACTAAAAAACCACTAGCAAACTCACTCCAACCTTCTTTTGTGGTGAAGGTTTCAGGAATATCAGGAGTTGTTACTGTAGATGAAGGTGCGCCACCCATATAGCTTCCATAGAGGGATAAAGCAACAGTTAGAATCGCAACTAAGCCAACTGATGCTAATAAACCAGCAAGTTCGGCAACATCAGAACCCCGCAGAGGACCTAGTAGTAAGAAAGGTCCATAAACGAAATATCCATGAGCCATACCAACTTCTAGACCACGACGAAAACCCGATAATCCTGGACGGTAGGCAGGTAGGTTACGAATGAAAGTAGCTGTAACATCAGAGCTATTAAGGGGAGTAGCTAGATTACCAACTTGAGGATCTTTGCCAGGTTGAATTGCATCCATATAAGAAGTATTCTCCTCTAAAAAATAATATTTTTACGAATCCTTTAAATAGCATCACTTTACCCTGGTTTTAGTTCACTTTTTGTTAAGAATCTTTATAACTCAACAAATCGGGTAAAGCTTGCCAGTTAATATCCATGTTATCACCGTTAAAAATAGGAAAAGTACAATATGATTGGCGATTACACAGCTTCTTGGCTTCCCGTAGCTATGGTTCCTTTTATTGGTCTGGTTTGTATGGCGGTTTCTATGGCTCTCTTCTTCATCTATGTTGAAGGGGAAGCTTAATTAAAACCAAAGTTAATAACTTAGATTAACTAAAATTTATCTATAGTTACCAGAAACACTCCACCTTTTTGGTGGGGTATTTTGTCAGTCTATTGATTGTCGATCGAGATGTATGCCAATAATTCTCAAAATTCTCCAGCTTGGAGCAAATTATTAATTTTACTCCTACTTATTTTAGGAGCAGCGATCGCTTTATTACCTTTAGGTATTATTTTGTTAACTTCCTTAGCACCACCCGGTAGTAGCACCAGTACAGCTATGACTGGTCAATCTTTGACTTGGGCTAACTATGGTGAGGCTTGGACTAGGGGGAAATTTCTGCTGGCATTTGCTAATTCTACTCTGGTTGCTTTAGCGGTAACAGCTTTGCAAATTTTTACTTCTGCTTTGGCTGGGTATGCTTTAGCAAGATTAAAGTTTCGGGGAAGAGAAGTTGTTTTGCTCTTAATTGTGGCAACTCTGGTCATTCCTTTTCAGTTACTAGTAATTCCCATTTTTATAGTTTTAAAATGGGGGCATTTAATTAATACCTATTGGGCATTAATTCTACCAACGGCAGCTAATGGCTTTGGCATCTTTTTAATGCGTCAGTATTTTACTACTGTACCGATCGAGTTGGAGGAAGCAGCAGCCCTAGATGGGGCAAATCGTTGGCAAATTCTCACGCAGATTATGCTGCCTTTATCTCGTCCAGCTTTAGTAACATTATTCTTATTTACCTTTATTGGGGAATGGAATGATTTATTTAAGCCCCTAGTGTTTACTACTAGACCAGAATTGAGGACGGTACAATTAGCTTTAGCTGAGTTTCAAGAACAGTTTACTAATAGTTGGCCTTTGTTAATGGCAGCAGTAGTAATTGCTACAATTCCCGTAGTAATTTTATTTTTAATTGGTCAGCGTCAGTTTATTCAGGGTATTGGCACAACAGGAATTAAGAATTAGTTGTCCATTATCAATTATCAATTGATACCAAAGACTAACTCTCGTGTACACAACTTGTCTCTAACTTCTTCGTCGTGAAAAATACCAATTAGAGCAGCACCTTGTTGTTTTTTTTCTGTTAATAAATTTATTACAACCTGACGGTTTTGAGTATCTAAAGCAGATGTGGGTTCATCTAACAAAAAAATAGGGTAATCTACCGCTAAGGCACGAGCAATATTAACTCTTTGTTTCTCTCCACCAGAGAAAGTAGTAGGGGATAATTGCCATAGTCTTTCTGGTAAATTTAATAGACTAAAAAGATGTTTGATTTTGTTATGAGCAATATCTATATCTATGCCTAATTCCAGTAAAGGTTCGGCTGCAACATCCAAAGCTGGCACACGAGGAATTACCCGTAAAAACTGGCTGACATAACCAATAGTTTCTTGTCTGACTGCAATTATTTCATGGGGTTGCAATTGTGCTAAATCTAGCCAATTATTATTATGTTTAACCCAAATTTCACCACGATCGATCCCATAGTTACCATAAAGAGATTTCATTAAAGTAGATTTACCAGAACCTGATATTCCAGTTAAAGCTACACATTCTCCTGCTTTAACTTCTAAACTGACATTTTCTAAGACGGGTAACTTAATCCCTCCTTGGTTATGTAAAATAAAACTTTTATATATTTCTGTGGCATACAAAAGAGTATCATCACAAAGATCGATCGCAGGTTGCTTGATAGTTAATTCTGGAGTAGTCATAAATATTAGTTAGTTTAATACCAGTTATCGTAAATAACTAGAGACTTCGGTGATGGTAGGTGTTAGGTGTTAGGTGTTAGGTGTCAGGGTGTAGGGAGGATAGTAGTTTTGAGCTTTTTACTTGCTTTCAATTAGTTTTTGATCTCTCCGATTACTTTTGAGCATGGGCTATGCTTGGGTTTCCCAAGCTTATAGAACCACGCTGTTGAGAAATGGTATAATTTGTCAGGATTAGATGATATTTCTTGTAATTCCAACAAGCCCACAAAACCCACAAAAAAAGTATAGATGCCATAGATTATGAAATTCTTATGGCAAGCATTGGCTTGGAAAGCAGCAATTAAACCTTCAATTAAATGTGCGATTAAAGCAATACTTCCTAAACACAAAACTGGATCGAGTTGATTGGGTAAAGAAGTACCGTTTAACAGTACATAAACCTGCCAAATTTCTAAACCCAAAGCTGAGGTAATCAAGATTGTAGATGTTATTTTAATTAGAGAGAAAACTTTTTGTTTCATTATTTTGAAATTGTGGCGATCGACAATAATCCGCTTTTATTATCTTGTTTAAGACCCCTTGTAGGTCTACTTATAGGTCAAGAGAACCTCAGACTATATGATAACCTTGACTGGGAACAGACAAGTAATCGCTTTTCAGCTAATGATTTTACCTATCCTGAATACTATAGCAGCAAGAATTTTCATGGTATCCAAGGTGGCTATTTAAACTCGATCGCACCTGTAACTTATGATGCCGTAGCTCGTTTTGCTGCACCACCGAATGAAACAAAACTACGTCAACAGGCAATCTCAACGATTAAAAATCAACCCCAAAGAATTCTCGATCTCGGTTGTGGTACAGGTAGTTCAACTTTACTCCTCAAGCAAGCATTTCCCGAAGCAGAGGTAATTGGTTTAGATATTTCGCCTTATATGCTATTAATGGCTGAATATAAAGCAACAAAGGCAAATTTGACCATTTCCTGGCAACAAGGATTAGCAGAAGCAACCAATTTTCCAGAAAGTGAGTTTGATTTGATATCAGTTGCTTTTCTGTTTCATGAAACTCCAGTGCATATTTCCCAAGCAACTTTACAAGAATGTTGGAGATTACTCAAGCCAGGAGGACAGATAATTATTTTAGATGGCAATCAAAAAAGATTGCGTCATACTGATTGGTTAATTGAGTTATTTCATGAACCTTATTCTCAAGTTTATGCAGCCGAATGTGTCGATATTTGGCTAAAAGATTTAGGTTTTAAACAGATTAAAACTAGCTATGTAGGCTGGATTTCTCAAATAACTACTGGGTTTAAAATAGAATAATAATATCGCGATCGATTAACCTCAATTTAATGTTTACAGCTACTCGCAGAAAATTCACTATAGATGAATATCATCGTCTTGTCGATTTAGGATTTTTTACCGAAAACGATCGAATTGAGTTGATTAGAGGAGAAATTATCGATATGGCACCAAAAAGAACTCCTCATTCGGTTTGTAATTCAATACTGTTTGGCGAACTTTATCGACTATTGTATGATCGAGCGAATGTTAGGGGACAAGAACCTATTACCCTCCTTGCAAACAGCGAACCAGAACCCGATGTAGTTATTGCCAAGAAAAAAGCTGATAATTATCTCTCTGCCCATCCTACAGTAGCAGATATTATTTTAGTTATAGAAATATCAGACTCTACTCTTAAATACGACAAAGAAACTAAGTTATCTCTTTATGCAGAAGCAGGAATTAACAACTACTGGATTATTAATTTAGTCGATAATTGCTTAGAAGTTTATACAAATCCTTTTTCTAGCGATCGAGATAAATTTGGTTATCGTAATAAAAGTATATTTTTACCAAATGAAACTATAAATATTCCTGACTTTACAGAAGTGACTTTAGAGTTAAATCTTATTTTTCCTGGATAAAATTATTTATTTTGAGATATTACTAACGGGACTTGAGTAAAAATTAAGCCCAAACAAAGCCTAAACTCGCTTTATCAGCAATAATTAGCCCAACGCCCTCATCGATGGTTGGGAAAATCCTGCTGTCTAACGGCGAGGCAGTGAATAGCTTTCCCCGATCAAAATTGAGCAAGAATTTAGATTGTAAAGTTGCTTATAGAGAGTATTGAGAAACTAAAGCATAAATTATCTTTGACTGACATACTCAAGAATGAAGAGATTAAAATATGCTGCTTGGTTTTAAATAATAACTAATTGGGGAACTAATCTCCTGACTTAAATAACGAAAGCTTTTAGCTATTCAACAAATCTATAAGCTTAATTATATAAAGTATGCTTATCAACAAGGACACCTAGCAATCCTATTTAGATTAATTTAATCATCTCACAATTATTTACAACTTTTCATAACTACTAACTTATGAGAACAAAATCACCTAAACAAAACAGAAAAAGTTTTCTCAAATGGTTTAATGATGGTACGAAAAATAAAACATCTTGGGAATGGATGGAACTGATCATTATTCCTTTGTCAATTGCTTTTATAGTTGGAGCGATCGAAATCTTAAACTCTCTCAGACAGCAAAAATTAGAATTAGAAATTAGTAATTATCAAGGAGCATTAAGCCAACAAATAAAACAACAAGAAACTCTGGAAAAGTACCTGGAAAAAATGACTGATTTGCTCATTAACCATCAATTACTGACTACAGAGAGACATGAGATTTTATCTGTGGCACAAGGTTTAACATTTACGGCTCTAACAGGTTTAGATAGTTCTAATAAAAAATTTCTTCTTCGTTTTTTATACGAATCTCAATTAATTGGCTATCCGAACTCAAAAAAATGTACTGCTCAAATTATTAAACTGAATCGAGCCGATTTAAAAAATATAGATATTGGTGACTTAAATTGGCAATGTGTTAATTTGCTAGGTGCAGATCTAAGAGGTGCTAACTTAAAAAATACTATTTTAAGCTACTCCGATCTGCGCTATACCAATCTAAGTAATGCAGATCTAAGCAATGCTCAACTTGAAAATGCTCAACTTGATAAAATTGTCTTTTGTAACACTACAATGCCAGATAGTACAAAATCCAAACAAAGTTGTAAATAACTGAGTCGGCAATAATAGTCTAATTAGTACTTGCTGTCCTTTGTCTTTTTAGAATTAAATATATCAGTTAAGATCTATGTTAAGAAGGAAAAATTATTGCATTTATCAACTATTTCTTGATAGCGAAAACAATCTATAGCGGTTCTCAAATCGATGAGGTACAAAGTTGAGTTTTCCAATTATTTTGAATAGGTTTATAATCTACAAATTGCCAGATATACTTAGTAAAGCTTCCATATTCTGCTTTGACTTTAAGAAACTTTTGAGCGTTAGTGATTGCCGATCTTACTTTTAGTTTATTACGTATAATACCTGGATTTTGTAATAGTTCTTGAATTATATTTTCGTCAAATTTGGCGACTATTTCTGGATCAAAATTAGCAAAAGCTTGACGATAATTTTCTTTTTTTTTTAGTACAGTCGTCCAGCTTAATCCCGCCTGCGCTCCCTCTAAAGTAAGAAATTCAAATAACATAGTGTCATCAGTAATAGGAACTCCCCATTCGCAATCATGATAATCTATTTCTAAATTATTTTCGAGTTTAACCCAGGTACATCTCTTCATAATGTTTAATCAAGGAATTAAAGTTGCACTAACCAATTGTTGAGTATAAGAATGTTGCGGATCGTCTAACACTCTATCTGTTAAACCAGATTCAACTATTTGCCCCTTTTTCATCACTAATAAACGATGAGCGAGTAATCTTACTACACCGATATCGTGAGTAACTAAAATAACACTAAGATTTAGATTCCTGACTAAAGATCGTAACAAATCTAATAACCTAGCTTGTACAGAAACATCTAACCCCCCTGTGGGTTCATCCATAAATATTAAACGGGGTTTAGTAACTAAAACTCTGGCTAATTGTAAGCGTTGTTGCATCCCTCCAGAAAAAGTATGAGGAAAGTCATCTATTCTATTAGTATCAATCTCTACTTGTTCCAGCCAATATTTAGCTTCTTCTCTAATATTTCCGTAGTGTCGAATTCCTACATTTAATAATCTTTCGGCAATATTTGCTCCTGCGGTAACATTCATTCTTAAACCATCGTGAGGATTTTGTTGGACAAATCCCCATTCAGTTTTTGTTAATTTTCTATGTTTTGATTCGGGTATTTGTTTAATATTTAAAGTCTCATTATTACTATTAGTATAAGTGACTTCTCCTGCATCAATTTCTAGGCTATCACCAATACAATTTAATAAGGTTGATTTTCCCGAACCAGATTCACCAATAATACCTAATACTTGACCAGGATAAAGATCAAAAGTAATGTTATTACATGCTTTTAGACTACCGTAAGTTTTGGTTAATCTATCTATATTTAGTAATGATTCCATTTTAATAAATAAACTATTGCTAATATTTAGTGTGCAAAGACAATTTAGAAATTATCTTAGAAATTATCTCTACTAAAATACTGTTTCTTAAAATTAATTATCTCTTCTGCAAAATTGCTTTCATAACTGCTTTAGATTTTTCGATATCTTCTGGTGATGGCGCAGTTTGTTGCCAACTATCTCGCTGTTGTAGATTAGCTAACCACTTACTTACTTTGGGATAAGATTCTAAACTAATACCTAATGAGGGAATCGCAGATACTGCTGTTCCTGCTACGATATCAGCATAAGTCAATTGTTCACCGACAAAATAAGAACTATTTGCATCTAGATTATCCTCAAAATATTGTAGTGCTGTTGCCATAGTTTGGTTGGCTTTTTCTATTTGTTTATCTTCTACTGGAACATCTAACATATCTTTCATTAAGATAATAGAAGCTGGAGGTAATTCATTGACTGTAACCAACTCAATAGTGCGAACTTTAGCAATATCTTTAGCATCAGTTGGCATAAAGGAAGATTCAGAATATTTTGCTTCTAGATAATCAAGAATTGCTAGAGATTCAAATATCTTAAAATCTTCATCTACTAATACAGGTATATGATGAAAAGGATTTAGCTTGAGAAATTCTGGCTTGAATTGATCGCCATTTAACTTCATTAAAATTAGTTCAAATTCTAGATTCTTTTCTAACAGTGTTACCCAAACACGACGAGCATTAATAGAAAGGCGAGAATAGTACAATTGCAACATGATTTTATCTTAAAGTGCGATTAAACTTATAACTTATTAATTATATTATTCTGGTTGCTTTATATGTTTTAATTCCATTTTTAAAACATATAATCTAGAGAATTAATTATCAATTGTCCATTGTCAATTGTCCATTGCAATAGTCTGTATCCGAACATATCCACATTCTTGTCCCCTCATTATCAATTACTACTTCATCTAAGTAACTATCAGTTGAACCACAAAATTCACAAGCTTTTTCATCCCATTTTTCAATAGTAAAAGGATAGTCTTCAAAGTCTAAACTTTTAACTTGTGTATAAGGAGGAACGGCATAAATTCTTTTTTCTCTTCCTGCACCAAATAATTGCAAGGCAGGATTATTATTCATTTTAGGATTATCAAATCTAGGTATAGGACTTGGTTTCATTAAATATCTTTGATTAACCATGACAGGATAATCATAAGCCGTGGCAATATGTCCAAAGTTAGTAATATCTTCATATAATTTGACGTACATTGAACCATATTCTTCTAAGGCGTGCATTTTGGCAGCTTCGGTTCTCGATGGTTCTATTACAAATAAAGGTTCGGGCATGGGAACTTGATAAACTATAGTTTGCCCTTCTATTAATGGTGTTTCTGGGATGCGATGGCGGGTTTGAATTAAAGTTGCTTCGCTAGTTTTTTCAGTAGTATTTACTCCACAAACTTTCTTAAAAAATCGCCTAATGTTTACCGCATTAGTTGTATCATCTGCACCTTGATCGATTACTTTTAAAGTATCCTCTTTTCCTATTACAGAAGCTGTTACTTGAATACCACCAGTTCCCCAGCCATAAGACATAGGCATTTCGCGAGAAGAAAAGGGTATTTGATGTCCAGGTATAGCAACAGCTTTTAAAATAGCACGACGGATCGATCGCTTGGTTTGTTCATCGAGATAGGCAAAGTTAAAGCCTGGTTTTGTCGATGAATTAGATAAATTGCTATTTAGTTCAGTGTTAGTCATTAGCTGATGAAATTAATTATAATTGACTTGTTGATTTCAATATGAGAACTTAAAGTAAGGAAAATAATTTGTATGTCTTGTAATTATTATGAGATTAATTGCGATCTCAAAATTGAGAAAAGCAGCATCTAGTTATCCAGATATTAGTAATCAGATTGAAGATTTTTATCAAACTATTAAGACAGTTCATTGGCAAAATTTAATTGATGTTCAAAAAACTTTTTCGACGGCTGAAGTAGTAGGTAACTTTACTGTAATTAATATCAAAGGGAATAAGTATCGCTTGATATTGGATATTAACTATAAAAAACAATTAATCTTTTTCAAATATTTTTTAACCCACTCAGAATATAGCAAAGACAGGTGAAAAAATGACCCTCACTATAAATCCTGAAACTTATGGAAAACTTTTGATACAATACTTACCTAAAGTAATTACCAATGAAACAGAAAATGAACGGGCTTTGGATATTGCTGAAACATTATCTAATAAATACGATATAACTCCTGAAGAAGAACTGCTTTTAGATTTATTAGTGACATTAATTGAAAATTTTGAAAGTAAACAATATACTTTTGAAAATAATTCCACTCCTTTATCTAGATTGCATTTTTTAGTTGAAGCAAATAATTTCAAACAAGCCGATCTATTAGATATTTTTGGTTCTAAAAGCATTGCTTCTGAGGTTTTTAATGGTAAGCGTCAAATTAGTAAAACTCATGCTATTAAATTGGGTGAAAGATTTAATGTCGATCCTGCTTTATTTTTAATTTGAGTAATTGGAATAATAAGTAATATAAACTGGAGATATGATTGCTTGGTTTGTTCATTGAGATAGGCGAAGTTGAATTCTGCTTCTGTTTCTATTTTTGTTTCTGTTTCAATGTTAGACATAGTAGATAAATGGACAATGGATAATTGATAATTGTTATCTAAAATTCAAAATTAATATCTTCTGCAAACAATTTAGATAGAATGTTATCAATCTGACTTAACTCAACATCATTATTATTTTCATTCCAAATTTGAACCTTGAATTTTTCTTCAAGAAGCTTGGCAGCATTAAATCTTATATATAGTCGATCGTGTTTTAGTTGTTTGTATACTTTAACCACAGGAATAAAAGGCTTTATTTGAGAATCCCACCATTTTTTGGCAAAACCATATTCCGTTCCAGATTCAATAGCTTCCGAAAATTTCGAGGCTGCCTTGTCTGTCATATAGTTTTTAAATTCCCTTATTGTGCTGTCTCTCACTGCCGAGTTAATAGTACTGTCTTGAAACTCTAAATTATTAGCAGATAAAAGACGGTTTAACGCTTCATCTAAATTAACAGGGGCAAGAGATGGTTTAAGAAAATCATAAGTTAGTGTTGGTTCGATATCAAAAAGCTCCGATTCTAATTCAAATATATGAGATAATGTTTCTGCCGATTTGCGAATAAAGTCACGTCTATTTAAATCGTGTTCTATTAAATGAGATCGATGGCATACAGAATCAATTAACTTACTAGCATTTCGTAAATCTTGTAATAAAAGTTTAATATTTTCTTGTTTTTGTTTATCCATGATGCCAGACATTTATCTTTATTTTACAAATAGCAAATTTTGAGTTTAATGTCTGTAGATTTATTTACTTCATTTCCTCTTCTGGTAAATCAAAGAATATCATATTTTCATAAGGATTTTGTTGAGTTGCTGCAAGGCGAGTTTGCCAGTTTCCTACATGAAGTTCTAGTTTATGATTGTCAGGGTCGATAATATATAGTGAATCACCTTCACTGGTATTTTCTTTCCATAGTCTGAGATTTAATTCTCTAATCTTTCGTTTATAGCGATCGAATTCTTCTAAAGATACAGTAAAAGCAATATGGGTATAATCTGGAGATATTTTACTACAGGTATTGGAATCTAGAGATAAACATAACCATAAATCTCCTGCTAATAAATATGCACCACGTTTCCATTTAGCTAATGGCTTACAGCCTAGGGTTTGAGTATAAAATTGAAATGATTTTTCCAAACAAGACACTGCTAGAGTAAGATGATTAATTCCTGAAATCATAGCTCCGAATTTGATACGATGTAAAATTTTATCAATTAATTGTCTATATTTAATTGTTTGCGTAAAACCAACTGAGTTTTGCAAAGTTTATAACCAAGATTTTGATAAAAAGTATGAGCTTGTTGGCGTTTAGTTTGCGATCGCACTTGAATTAAACTACATCCTTGTTGTTGCGCCCAAATTTGTGCTTTTTGCATCAATAAATTACCAATTCCCTTACCTCTAAAATTTTCATCTACTATTAAACTTCCAATTTCAGCTTGTCGATCAGCTAGTATTCCATGAGTTAGATAAACATTAATCCAACCTAAAATTAAGTTTTCCGACTCACAAGCGACATAGACTATCCACTCTGTAGCTGTTTTCAAAGATTCCAAATAGATTTGTATTTTTTCTTCTGAGATTACATAACCAAGTTGTTTACATAGCAAAGTTATTGGTTGAGCATCTTCTACTCTTGCTTGTCTTATATTTAAAGAGTTAGTTTTAATTTTCATTTCTAGTGAAATTAGTTAAATTTATTGATATTTTTATTGTTTAAAATACTCATAATTAAACAATTGTTGTCAATTATCCGTTGTCAATTGTCCATTAAACTAAGCAGATTACCTATCTTTTCCCTCTTTTAAATCCTGTCTCATTTGTCTGACTAAATTTAATTCTGCTTGAAAGTCAATATAGTGAGGTAACTTTAAATGCTGTACAAAACCTTGTGCTTCCACATTATCAGAATGATATAAAACAAACTCTTCATCTTGCGCCACTCCTTCTATATCTTCCCCAAATTCTTTTGCTCTTAATGCTCGATCGACTAATGCCATAGACATTGCTTTACGTTCGTTATAACCAAAAGTCAAACCATAGCCTCTAGTAAATTGAGGTGGTAATTTTTTACTACCTTTAAATTGATTTACCATCTGAACTTCTGTGACTTGAATATTAGCAATAGCTACCTCAAAACCTAATTCCTCTGGTGCGATAATGACTTCTACTTCTCCTACTCTAATTTCTCCTGCAAAGGGATGATTTTTGCCGTAGCCTCGTTGGGTTGAATAAGCTAATCCGAGTAAAAAACCTTCATCGGCACGAGCTAAGTTTTGCAATCTGGCATCTCGATTTGTGGGGGTATTTAATGATTGTCTGGTAATATCGAATGGTTCGCCCTTACAGGGTTTCTCGGGTTGAATTAATTGTTCTTTGTCTAATGTGTCGAGTGATCGCGGTAGGGACTTTCCATGGAAAGTCCCTAC
>JASJDI010000098.1 GCA_030065155.1 Xenococcaceae cyanobacterium MO_188.B29 | reverse complement strand
CTCTTCTAAGGAGATTGACTCTGGTATTTCTACTGTAGGATTTGAGTCTTTCCAAGTCGTTGCTTCATCAGTTGCTTCTGTAGAGGTTGAATCTTCAAAAGTGGTTGTGATTGTTTCTGGGGTTTCTTCTTCTAGAGTAGTCTCTTCTAAGGAGATTGACTCTGGTATTTCTACTGTAGGATTTGAGTCTTTCCAAGTCGTTGCTTCATCAGTTGCTTCTGTAGAGGTTGAATCTTCAAAAGTGGTTGTGATTGTTTCTGGGGTTTCTTCTGGAGAAGATGAGTCTTCAACAGTGGTTGCTTCTGATATTTCTACTGTAAAAGTTGATTTTTCTAAAGTTGGTGACTCTGGGGTTACTTCTGGAGAAGATAAGTCTTCAACAGTGGTTGTGATTGACTCTGGTACTTCGACTAGAGGAGTTGTTTCCTTCAAAGGGTTGATTGCCTCTGGAGTTTCTTCTGTAGGGGTTGATTCTTCTACAGTTGTTGTCTCAGAAGTTTCTACAGTAGGAGTTGATTCTGCGACTTTTTTAGTTTCTTCAGTTTCTTCTTCTAATACCTCAGTAATACTTGGCTGAGGAGTTGGAGTTTCAGAACGTTGAAAAAATCCTTTAATAAACTCAGTAACAGAAAAAATATCTGTATCTACTTCTCGATCGGGATGAGCGATCGCTTTTCTTAACTTGAGATTTTGCCAATTGAAGGAAATTACCAAAGCAACCGCTGCTACTTGCCCTAACAATACACTACCAGTAATTCTGCTAGCGCAAAACCACAAAACTAAAGCATAAAATAAGCCAATGCCACTCCATAGAAAGTCATCTTTACGATGAATATCCGACATTGAAAATGCGGTTAAAAATAAGACAAGACTACTCAAGGCAATTGCGATCGCTAGGACGTGTGCCAGCATTTTTTTGTTACTCCTTTTACATTCCTCTATCTATTGTGGGATTAAAGCACCTTCCCTGTGTATATTTAATCAATTCTTCTCTCAAAAAGTTAATTAAGTAATGTTGCAAATCCCCATTTAAGACAAATAATTTTCCCGCCATAATAAAAAAATAACCCCCAAATATAAATATTTGGAGGAAAGTCTCTATCTTCTAATTCTTGACGATTATCTGAGCAAGGTTTCAGAATCTGAATGGGAAGATAGGCAAAGCAGAGTGTTGTCTCTAGGAAGCAATCTTGTATATCAAGATAAACCTTGAATGTGAGAATTTTGTGGATTAATACCTAGAATATTTATTTTCAGTAGTTAAATTTTTAAATTCGGACTGTTCCCCCATCAAATAGAGGGATAGTATCTTTGGGAAAGGAGTAGCTTTAAAATCTCGAACATCTCCAGAATTTACACCAAGGACAAATTTTTGATAGTCTCCAGGATCAACAATTAGAAAGTGTTTGTAAAATAAACATTAAACTTTTGTTAGATAATTAACCTATTACAAGCTCGGCTTTTAGGCTTTTAGATACCCGCTTCTAGCTATCCCCCCTGCACCTCCCTCACAAGGGTAGGTTTTTAACAAAACGGTGAGTGTCTACTAGCACTTGAACGAAATAATCAGCTTTTGCTCCCTTGTCTCCTTGTCATCCTTGTCTCCCTCTCTTGGTCGGCTTGCTCTAGGTGAGGAAACCTCACCGAGTTCCGACCGCTTGTCTTGATTTCAAGCTTAAATGTAAAAAGTCTACCCTTGTAAGCCTGCACCTCCGTTCCCCTGCACCTCTGCTTTTCTGGAAGCTAGTTTTTTCAGTCTTGGACTATTCATCGAGCGATTTTTTCTACCCTGTTTTATTTGTTCCAATCGCTCTTTGAGAGTGAGAACTTTTTGCTCATTCATAGCTATTACTAATACCTTTAAGAAAGTTATTTAAAGTTTCTTTGTTCTCTAATAGGTTGATAACCAAAGTAATATGCATCTTATTTACATTTCACAATAGTTATCTCCATTGCTATCGGTAAATCTTTGATATAAATAGATCGGGAATAAGTAGGGAATAGTGAGTAGTAAGCAATTAGCAATCTTCTCGATCGATCGAGGAGCTTATGGAAGTATTGCTTTTTGTCCTTGACTTTTATTAATTTTGGACAGCAACTAGGATAAAATTTATTAACAAGCCGTTATATAAGTTCACATTTTCCATAACCTAACAACTGAAACTTACCAGGAGACTATTTATTAATGCTGCGACTAGAACATATTGGTAAAATTTATCCCACAGGAGAAGTTCTAAAAGATGTCACTTGGGAAGTTAAGTCAGGGGAAAGAATTGGTTTAGTGGGAGTTAACGGTGCAGGAAAATCCACTCAACTCAAAATTATTATGGGGGAAGTAGAGCCTACTTCTGGGGAAGTAATTCGTCCTGCTAGTTTACATATAGCTTATTTGACCCAAGAATTTGAAGTAGAACCAACTCGTACTGTTAGAGAAGAATTTTGGACAGTTTTTACCGAAGCCAACAAAGTCCATAACGATATTACTCAAGTTCAACTAGAGATGGAAACGGTTGAACCAGAAAATTTAGAAAAATTGATCCATAAATTAGATAAGTTACAACGTAAATTTGAAGCTTTGGATGGTTATGGTTTAGACGCGCAAATCGAGAAAATTTTACCCGAAATGGGTTTTAATAGTGAAGATGGCGATCGCCTGGTAAGTTCCTTTAGTGGTGGTTGGCAAATGCGCATGAGTTTAGGCAAAATATTGCTGCAAGAACCAGATGTACTACTACTGGACGAACCAACAAACCATTTAGACTTAGAAACTATTGAATGGCTAGAAAATTATCTCAAAGGAATTAATACACCCATGGTAATTGTTTCTCACGATCGAGAATTTTTAGACCGCCTTTGTACTAAAATTGTCGAAACTGAAAGAGGTATTTCTAATACTTATCCTGGTAATTATTCAGCCTATTTACAGCAAAAAGAAGAAGCTAAACTTGCTCAATCTTCTACTTACGAACGTCAACAAAAAGAAATAGCCAAACAACAAGAATTTATCGAGCGTTTCCGTGCTAGTGCTACTCGCAGTACTCAAGCAAAAAGTAGAGAAAAACAATTAGATAAAATGGAGTTAGTAAACGCACCAACTACTGACTTAAAGACTCTTAAATTTCAGTTTCCTCCATCTCCTCGTAGTGGTAGAGAAGTAGTAACTATTAAAGATTTAACTCATACTTATAATGATGAGATTCTTTTCCTTGGTGCAGAATTGGAAATAGAAAGAGGCGATCGTATTGCTATTTTAGGTCATAATGGCTCAGGAAAATCAACTATCCTCAGAATGATTATGGGGATGGAAAAACCAGAAGAAGGCATAGTTACTCTGGGTAAACACAATGTAATTCCTGGCTATTTTGAACAAAATCAAGCAGAAGCTTTAGAATTAGAAAAAACAGTTATGGATACCATTCATGATGAAGTTCCTGACTGGAAAAATGAAGAAGTTCGTACTCTGCTAGGCAAGTTTTTATTTAGTGGTGAAACAGTATTCAAAAAAGTTAAGGCTCTTAGTGGTGGAGAAAAAGCCAGACTAGCTTTAGCTAAAATGTTACTGCGCCCTGCTAATTTATTAATCTTAGATGAGCCTACTAATCATCTCGATATTCCTGCTAAAGAGATGTTAGAAAATGCCCTACAAGATTATGATGGTTCAGTTATTATCGTTTCCCACGATCGCTATTTCATTTCTAAAGTAGCCAATAAAATTGTTGAAATTAAAGAAGGAGAATTAATAGTCTATCCAGGAGACTACCATTACTATCTAGATAAAATAGAAGAAGCCAAAGAACAAGAAAGACAACGGAAAGAAGCAGAAGCTAAAGCAGCTAAACAAGCAGCCAAACGAGCTAAGCAAGCAGAGAAAAAGAAACAAAAGAAAAAGAAAGCAAAAGCTGGTTGATTGATAGTGAGTAACGAGTAGTGAGTAGTAAGTAATAGGTAAAGAGGAGTTGACTAACGACTAATGACTAACAACTAATACTAAATCTGGTTTAGGTAGGATACTTAAAGGTTAGGAAAGTCAGAAGTCAGAAAGGGTTTAGCCAAATTTAGAAAAGTATACTTTAATAATCGGATTTAGTGTAATAACTAATGAAACTAGAGCAACAATTACAAATCCTGGTTGATGATGCTGCCAAACATGGTATTTCTCCTCTGGTTATAGAGAGAGCGATCGCGCCAGTTTTGGGCTTATTTGCTCAACAACTCAAGCATTTAGAATACTATATTTTGCAAAACTTAGATGAACAATGGGTGATATTTACTATCAGCGATCGTCAACAAATCAAATCTGACCAAAAAGTAATTTATGCTTTCCCTACTTTGAAAGATGCAGCCGATTTTCAGGTCAATAAAGACCCTAATATTTTAGCTGTTGCCTTACCTGTTACTCATATCTTGTTTCAGCTTTTATCTCTTAAACCATTAGATAGCATTGTTTTTCTAGAACAACCAGGGAATTTAAATAACGGTACACGGATAGAGCGAGACAAATTAGAAAGTTTAATTCAGCAACAAATAAGGCAACTAAGTAATATCCCTTCTGATATAGGCTAATATAAGGGTTTTGTCTATGGCGCGATCGGTATTTTGGCATTGTTAGCAGCATTCAATGTTAGCGGAGGTAGAATGACTGGTACTACCAGAGCTTTACAGGCGATCGCTGCTCAACCTTTTGGACGGATATTGTTGACTTTAATAGCCTTAGGTTTAGTGGGATACGTTATCTAGCGTTTTGTTCAAGCCGTCCAAATTTTACTTGTTTTTGCACAACAACCTTTTGGTAAAGTATTTCTTGCCGTAATTGCAGTAGGTTTAGTTGCCTACGCTATCTAAGTACTTAAGCAAAATTATTTGTACATTCCATTTTTTCCTAACCCCTAAAACCTAACACCTAATACCGATCTCAACTATCTAATTAATTTTGCACGACTACTTATCTTTTGCTACAAGCACGTTATAGTCGGATTAAAACTAGTTAAGCCAGAATTTTAAATAGCATTTGACTAATAACAAATTCCTGCTTGTTTAAATCTGTGGAGAACTTCTCCAAGTCGATCGCAGTTCTCAATTAAACTAATACGTACATAACCTTCTCCTGCTTCGCCAAAAGCATTCCCTGGAGTTACGACAACCCCTGTCTTCTGCAAAACATTGAGAGCAAATTCCGTTGAGCCTATTCCTGGAGGAGTTTTTACCCACAGATACATAGTTGCCTTAGAAGGCGGAATTTTCCAGCCTAATTCTCCTAAACCCTGAATCAGAAAATCTCGTCTTTGACGATAGCGGTCTTGTACCTGTTTAATATAAACATCTGGTAATTGTAGTGCTGTTTCGGCTGCGGTTTGAATAGCTGCGAAAATACCATAATCTAAATTAGTTTTTAGGGTTCTTAATCCTTGAATGATATTGGAGTTACCAACCACAAATCCAACTCGCCAACCTGCCATATTATAAGTTTTAGAGAGGGTATGAAACTCAACCCCAATATCTTTTGCCCCTGGAATTTCGAGTAAGCTAGTAGGCTGATAGCCATCAAAAGCTAGTTCTGCATAACACAGATCGTGAACTAAAATAATTTCGTGACGACGAGCAAAAGCGACAATCTCTTCAAAAAACTCTCTTGGAGCCGTAGCTGTAGTAGGGTTATTGGGGTAGTTAAAATAAAGGATTTTAGCTTTTTCTGCTACCGCATCGGGAATAGCAGTTAAATCGATTAACCAATCTTGTTCAGCACTAAGATGAAGAGGATGAATTATTCCTCCTGCAATTAGAGGTCCCCGAAAATGAGCAGGGTAGGAGGGACTAGGAACAAGAATTAGATCCCCTGGGTCTATATAAGCAAGAGCCAAATGAGCTAATCCTTCTTTAGAACCAATTAAGGGTAAAGCCTCACTATCAGGATTAAGATTAACTCCATAACAACGATGATACCAACTAGTAATAGCCTGACGAAAACTTGCAGTACCCTCAAAAGGTGGATAGCCATGATTGCGGGGATTAGCTAAAGCAGAGATAGCTGCTTCAATAACTGGTTGAGGCGCAGCCCCATCGGGATTACCCATCCCTAAGTCTATTAAATCAAGACCTTGTTCTCTAGCACGAGCTTTTAATTCGTCTAAACGAGCAAAGACATAGGGTGGCAAAGCACTGAGGCGTTTAGCAGGACTAATCCAGTTTAAACTCATGGGCAAAGTAAGCAATCTGTTTAGCCATCCATTGTCTCATTTTTTGGCTAAATCAGGTTAAGTTTATAATTCCAGTTTAAGCGATCGCTTGTATTTTTGTGCCTTAATCAGAACTAAAGTAACAACTTTTAGAGCGGAATATTATTATATAAAGTAAGGCATACAAAATAGTAAAGCTTAATGACTAAGCTAATTGTGATTAATAACTACAAATATTGCTGCTGCTTATAATTTCATACTTATGGATAGCTTAACTTTTCTCTGGATCATCGCAGGAGCAATCCTTTGTTTAATGGAATTGGTTTTCCCTACTGCTTTTGTAGCATTTATGATGGGCATAAGTGCATTAATAGTTGCTGCCGTATCTTTAGTTGTGCCACAACTTAATCTTTTAGTAGTGTTGTGGCTAGTTTTTTCTACCTTGTTAGTTATTATGTCGCGACGTTTATTTACGCCTAAGCGAAAAAAAGCTAACCTGGGAGATGCCCATGAAGGAGAAACTATTACTGCGATCGCTCCAGGAAAAACAGGCAGAGTTCTATACGAAGGTAACTCATGGCAAGCTAGATGTGTAGATACAACTAGAGCGATCGATCCTCATGAACCAGTCTATGTAGTTGGTTGTGAGGGAACTACTTTAATTGTATTACCCGTTAATTTACTCGATTCATAAATTGTAGCTTTGTTAATAAAAATAACTAATTATAGGAGAATTATAAAATGGGACAATTTTTAACTTTAGTGATTTTAGCTTTGCTTGGCTCTGGATTATCTGGTTCAGTCAAAATTGTTAAAGAAAAAGAAGAATATTTAGTAGAAAGTTTGGGTAGTTATAAAAAGAAACTCGATCCAGGACTTAATTTTGTCACTCCCTTTATCGATAAAGTTGTTTACAAAGACACCATCCGCGAAAAAGTACTTGATGTTCCTGCTCAATCCTGTATTACTCGTGATAATGTTTCCATTACTGTTGATGCAGTGGTCTACTGGCGGATTATGGATATGTATAAAGCCTACTATAAAGTAGAGAGCCTAAGGGACGCGATGGTAAACCTGGTTTTAACTCAAATTAGAGCAGAAATGGGTAAATTAGAGTTAGATCAAACTTTTACTGCTCGCACAGAAATCAATGAAATTCTCTTACGAGAACTAGATATAGCTACAGATCCTTGGGGAGTAAAAGTAACTAGGGTAGAGTTAAGAGATATTGTTCCTTCTAAAGCTGTACAAGACTCGATGGAGTTACAAATGGCAGCAGAAAGGAAAAAAAGGGCAGCAATTTTAACCTCTGAAGGGGAAAGAGATTCTGCTATCAACTCTGCTCAAGGTAAAGCCGAAGCCAGAGTTTTAGATGCAGAAGCCATGAAAAAAGCAGCTATCCTCAAAGCAGAAGCAGAACAAGAAGCGATCGTGCTTAAGGCAGAAGCAGAACGTCAACAACAAGTCCTGAAAGCTAAAGCTACTGCTGAAGCAATGGAAATCGTCACCGACAAACTTAAATATGACCCGAAAGCCCAAGAAGCTTTACAATTTTTATTGGCGCAAAACTACTTGGATATGGGTAAAGAAATTGGCAGTAGTGAAAGTAGTAAAGTGATGTTTATGGACCCTCGTAGTATGGTTTCTACTATTGAAGGGATGCGCTCAGTCATTTCTAATAATAGTGAAGGGGAATATACTCCCGTGGAATTCGATTTAGAGAAGATCGAGCGTCATCGAGGATAACCAATTTACTGCGCTTTTCAATTGAGTAGACTTCACCCGTCAAGGATTAGGTGATTAGGTGATTAGGTGATTACTGATTGAAAAGTAACTTTCAATCCAGTCTCCTCAGTCTAAAATTAGTGTGATCTATCGATCTGAAAACCGCTGTAATAATTATTATGAGGCTTCTTGAGTGGCTTGACAGCGATCGCAAATACCAAAAAACTCTAGAGTATGGTAGTAAACTTTGAATTGATGAGATTTTTCTAGTTGGTGTTCGAGAGCGTGAACAGGACATTCTTCAATAGGAATAGATGTACCACAATTGACGCAAGTAAGATGATGCTGATCTCTCTGGACAGAACTATAAACAGATTCTCCGTTAGGTAATGTCCTTACTTGTAATTCCCCTTGTAGCTTGAGAGCTTCTAGAGAACGATATACAGTAGCTAGCCCTATATTTTGCTCGCGATTACGCATTTCAATATAAAGGTCTTGAGCGGAAATAGCTCGTTTTAAACTTTGAAGTACTTGTATAATCTTCTCTTGAGAGCGAGTTCGCTGTATTTTCATGGCTATTTTTAAAGATATCTATCTCTATAATTTAGGCTAAACTGATTTATGCTGGTGAAATTATTACACGATCGCTCTACAATCAAGAAGGCAAAAAAACAGTAACTAGGCAAAATAGATGTCCGTTAAATATCATGCTCGGATTTATGTAACTCTGCGTCCTTCAGTTCTCGATCCAGCAGGTACAGCCGTTGAGTCTGGATTAAAACAATTGGGTTATGAAGGAGTAGAGGGAGTCAGAATTGGTAAATATATTGAACTTAATTTGATAGCTACTGATGAAACAGATGCTAGCGAAAAATTAGATCAAATGTGCGATCGTCTTTTGGCTAATCCTGTAATTGAAAATTATAAATTTGAATTAACTGAAATGATAGCAGAAGCTAATTATGTAGGATAAAAGTTTTTGGTCACTGGTTATTGGTCCTTCGTATAGACAGTCTTATGTAGTCAAAGCCCAAAATTTCATAGCAACTAACAACTAACAACTAACAACTAACAACTAACAACTAAAAAATGAAATTTGGTATTATTGTTTTTCCTGGTTCAAATTGCGATCGCGATGTGTTAACTGTTACCAGTGGTTTGCTCGATGCACCAACTCGTATGGTATGGCATCAAGAAACTAATATAGCCGATCTTGATGTCGTAGTAATTCCTGGAGGTTTTAGTTATGGTGACTATCTTCGTTGTGGTGCGATCGCTCAATTTTCTCCTGTAATTAAAAGTGTAATCGAACACGCCCATCAAGGTAAATATGTCTTGGGTATTTGTAACGGTTTTCAAGTATTAACTGAAGTAGGATTGTTACCAGGGGCATTAATTCGCAATCGTGACTTACATTTCATTTGCGATCGAGTTTCTGTCAAAGTAGAACGGAATGATGTACTTTGGACACAAAAATACTCCCCTAAACAAGTAGTTACTTTTCCTATTGCTCACGGTGAAGGACGTTACTACGCTGATACAGATACCCTCAAGGCTTTAGAAGATAATAATCAAGTTCTATTCCGCTATTGCTCTGCCACAGGCGAGATGGACGAAAGTAGCAATCCTAACGGCTCTCTCAATGGTATTGCTGGCATTATTAACGAGCGGGGAAATGTATTGGGTTTGATGCCCCACCCAGAAAGAGCTTCTGATTCTGCCCTTGGTACTACAGATGGAAAAGCTATGTTTGTAGGAATCTTGGCAAGTAGGTAGGATAATTATTTAAATCTATTTCCTTATTAGTTACTCTATACTCAACTTTCATCAAAGCATTTAGAAAGCAGATTTAAAATTATTCCTGCAGAATGCATAATCTCCTGAGGGGATCTGCCCTCTGACCGTCGACGCGGTGAACAGAGGGAAAGCCTCAATCTCTTTCAATAATTCCACCACCTAAAACCATTTCCCCTTGATACAATACTGCTGCTTGACCAGGGGTAATACCGAATTGTGGTTCATCGAAGACTAATTTAACTTGGGTATTTTCTAGGGGAATGACATTCACTGATACAGGACGAGAACGATAACGTACTTGTGCCTGACAACAAATAGGCGTATTAGGTTCAGTTATAGAAACCCAGTTCATTCTGTTGACTTTACACTCACTACGACCACCAGCCGAGCGATTGCCCACTACGACTCGATTCATTACCTGGTCAAGTTTAACCACATAAAGGGGTTCTGCTGCTGCAATGCCTAACCCTTTCCTTTGTCCGATAGTATAGTGATGAATCCCTGTGTGTTTACCTAAAACTTTACCTTCAAGATCGACAATGTCTCCTTCTTTTTGATTAATATACTGATCGAGAAATTTCTGCATCGAACCATGAGCTTCAATTAAGCATAAATCTTGACTTTCAGGCTTGTCAGCAGTTTTTAAGTCAAATTCAGCAGCAATGCGTCTAGTTTCTTCTTTTGTCTGATTACCCAAAGGAAAAATTGTTCCTGCCAGTAACTCTTGGGTTAAATCATATAAGAAATAGGATTGATCTTTTTTGGGATCTAAAGCCCGCAATAATTGATATCGATCGCTTTTATCATCATAAGCAATCCGTGCATAATGACCAGTCGCAATTTTATCAATACCTAATTCGTCCTTGGCATATTGCAACATTGGACCAAATTTTACCGCTCGATTACACTGAGAACAAGGTAAAGGAGTAATACCTGCTTCGTAACCAGTCACTAGATAATCAATGATATATTTTTGAAACAATTCTCGCGTATCAACTATCTGATGAGTAACATTTAATTGTTCGCAAATTTTGGCTGCATCAATCATCCCATCTGAGCAGCATTGACCTTTACCCTTCATTAACCAGAGGGTAAGACCAACTACTTCATATCCTTGATGATGTAATATGGCAGCAGCAACAGAACTATCTACGCCACCAGATAAGCCGACTACGACTTTAGACATGGAACTAAAATGAATGTGTGAACTTCTAAAAAAATATGGGTATTGTTTTATAGTAGTTTGACAGTAATTGTTATGACAACCAAACCTATGTTTCTCGATCGCGGCAGTGCCAGCTACGCTGGGCGAAATCTCAATTCTGTAAGGTTTTCTCACTCTTGCTGGCAAGTGTTAGCCATTAATACTTGGTTATTAATTTCTTTAGGTGGATTTTTTCCGCTATTTCTTACCAGTCCAGCTTTGGCTGAATCTAAACCAACCATAACTAGACAATTACCACCACCACCACCCCTATCTCCTCGCAGCAGAACAACAGGCACTAGACGTTATAATTTGCGCCAGAGAACGGAGCTTGAACCTCCTACCAATAGTCATAGTAATCAATCAAGAGAATATACTTTCAGTGCGCCTAGCAATAATTTGCCTGTGTTGAATACAAACAAAAGCTACAAAGTACAAGTATTTGGTACTAGTGATACTCTTTTAAGTCAAGTCCGCAATATTGAACCTAAAGCTTTTCGTAAAGATGGCATAATTCAAGCAGGAATTTTTCAAGATCTAGCCAATGCAGAAGAATTAGTACGCCAACTAACACGACAAGGTTTATGGTCAAGAATTATTAGTGACTATTAATAGATCTTTTGCATAAATCAAAAATCTCGGTTGTGTTAGCTTTTAGCTCTTAGCTTTTAGCTCTTAGCTTTTAGTTTTGGTTAATCGAGATGTTTTGTGAATTTGTTTTTTCGAGCGAAATTTAGTTTTGCCAGAGGTCTAATGAATATTCCTAACTTGAATAATTTTTTGCAAGGGGTCAATGGAACTAGATTATAGGTTCGGTATTGACCTCTTTTGTTATTTGTTATTAATACTTTGTTGAACAAATATATAGGACAATTAGATGCAAAATTTATACAAATTGATAAATATTTAGACAAGAACTAGGTAAAAACTTGATATTTTGTCGCTTTTGTGAGCTCATGTCACAAAATCCTCACAAAACTTCATTAGCTTGTATCAAATTGAAAATAATCTTAATAAAACTTAAATAAGCTAAGGGTTTTTATGAGTTCCAATTCTTTAGAAACAATACCTCAATCTCCTGTAAATATCAGTACCGTTGATACACCTACTCAGTCTTTTGAAACAGTTTTAGACTCAAACTACCAAAGTGCGCCTATAGAAATCTTCAACAATGGAAATAACATTGATGGTGAATTTGCAACACAAGCAAATTTCGTTACTTACCAAGGTGAAAAATATTATCTAGATGGTTTTCATTTTCATACACAAAGCGAACACACATTCAACGGACAAAATGCTGATGGGGAAATACATCTAGTACATAAAAGCGATACTGGTAAGGTGTTGGTTGTAGGAATAACTCTGGAAGGAGTAGATCCTAATAGTCCTGATGCTGGTTTAATCGATCCCCAATTAGACTCATTTTTGGGAAAACTTGATGGGAGTCTAGAAGATACCAGCACGATTATTGAGGGTGGAGAGTTTAATCCCGATCTATTGATATCAGGCAATACTCAAGTTTATAACTACGGAGGTTCTCTAACAACAGGACCTTACACTGATGCTGCCTGGGTTGTCTCTACTGAATCTCTTATCGTCAACGAAAAAGATCTAGAGAATTTTAGAAACTTACAAAAAGATTTCTATTTTCCCTTAGACGAAGGAGACGAAAGCATATCCATAGATGAAAACGGATTTAATAACCGTGAAATACAAAACGAATTATTCTTAGGTACAGGTGGAGATAATTTACTGCAAGGCGATCGCAATGGTATTAATGGTTTTAGTGATGATTTAATGTATGCTCGCTCTGGAAACGATACAGTTAACGCGGGTCTTGGCAATGACAAGGTTTTCGGTGAACAAGGGGAAGACACTCTTATAGGCGGTCAAGGGGATGATCTTTTAGTAGGTGACGCTAACTTAGTTGGTGCCAACTTAGACTCTTCAGATGAAGATTATCTTATTGGTGGTCAGGGTAAAGATAATCTCTACATAATGGGTGATGACATTGCTGTCGGAGGTGGTTTAAATAGCTTTAATAGTGACTTTATTGAGCTTCTCAAGGATGAGCCGTTTGGACTCGACCAAGACGACCAAACAGAGTTAAATCTAGCTGATGGAGAGCAAGATACTTTTGTCTTAATGAACGACGGAAATGGTTATACCACTACAATTGTCGGCTTTGAAGAAGGGATCGATCGACTCGATCTGAGGGCGTATAACTTAGGTTCAGTAGAGTCACCTCAATCATTCCAAGACATACAAAGAAAAGATGGCGGTGATTGGTGGGAATATAAAACTGCTAAGGTTAATGGGAATGAAGTAACCTTGAGGATAGATGCCGATCCAGATGCAGTAAATGCTGCCCTAGTGTAGAGTTAATAACTTCTTGCATAAGTCTATACTCCTGAACTTCTGAACTTCTGAACTTCTGACTTCTATTTTCAAGACAGATACTCTTATCTTTTTTTTCTTCTTTTTCTGTCTAGAATTGCTGTAACTCAAAGGAAAAAATTAGGTTTGGTCAGGATGATAAAGTGTCATACCTAACAATTTTATCCAGATAAAACTAAGGCATAATACTTACAGTCAAACCACCCATAGGTTTGTACTAATCCTAACTAAACCAAACAATCATTAAATGTGACAAGGTCTTCGGTGAACTATGAATAAACAACTTACAAGAAAATTACTTCCAGGAATCATCACTAGTACTCTATTAGCAACTGCTTTTCTTCCTTCCAAACCTGCATTAGCTGATGGTTTACTTCAGGATATTGGTGTTGGTGCTGCAACTAATGTTGTTACTGGAGAAATTCTCAATAATGGCTCTGGATTAGGCAATGCTGTTAAAGGTGCAGCTACTGGTGCTGCAGTCAATGCTACCCACGATAACAATAATAATTCTGTTGGTGGTACTGTTCAAGATGCTGCGGTCGGTGCTGCTGCTAATGTTGTTACTGGGGTTATTCTCGATGACGGTAGTGTAGGTGAAAATGCAGTTGGCGGTGCTGCTGCTGGCGCACTTATCAATATCTTTAAATAATTTTTGATTTAACATCATCGCTCTAGGTATAAATTAAGATTACTTAAACAAGTAATAACTTTGAAGAACGATGAGTGAGAAAGATGAGCAGCTTGAGCAAGTTATTGTCTCTGCTCAACAAATGCGGGAGATTGAGGGACGGATTTTTACTGCTGGTATGCCTGTTGCCTCCCTAATGGAGAAAGCAGCAGGATTGTGTGCCAGTAAAATTAAAAATCTTTATCCTCTTTCTCTATTTACCCAAGTAGGAATTATTGTTGGTCCTGGTCATAATGGGGGAGATGCTCTAGTCATAGCTCGTGAGTTACATTTAGCGGGTTATTGGGTCAAAATCTTTTGTCCTCTTCCCAAGCTAAAGGAATTAACAGCAACCCATGCTAAGTATGCCAAAAGTCTAGCTATTCCCTTCAGTGAAGACATAGAAAGTTTAAAAAATTGTGAATTAATTATTGATGGTTTATTTGGTTTTGGGCTAACGCGATCGCTCTCTGGTAAGCTGGCTGAATCGATCGATAAACTTAATAGTTGGTCTCAACCCGTAGTCAGTATAGATATTCCTTCAGGTATACATACTGATACAGGAGAAATTTTAGGTACTGCCATAGTTGCAACCCATACTCTTTGTTTAGGTTTATGGAAGCGGGCTTTTTTTCAAGACCAAGCCTTAGAATATATTGGTACAGCAGAAAGATTAGGCTTTGGTATCCCACCAGAAGATGTTTGGTCAGTTATTTCTCATCGAGCACCTATTCAAAAGATTACCGCCTCAGTAGCCAAGCAGTTTTTACCATTGCCTCGTCCTCTAGTTACCCACAAATACCAACAGGGTCATCTTTTACTTATTTGTGGTTCTCTTCGTTATGCAGGAAGTTCTATTTTGGCAGCTTTGGGTGCTAGAGCTTCAGGAGTGGGAATGCTCTCTGTTGCTGTCCCAGAATCTATCAAACCACTTCTAGTTGCCCAGTTACCAGAAGCCTTAGTAATTGGTTGTCCCGAAACTAAAGAAGGCGCAATTTCTTCTCTACCATCTTTGATCGCAGATTTTAGTAAATTTGATGCTATTGCTTGTGGGTCTGGTTTAACCCAAGAGGCTGAAGCTATCATCAAAGAAGTTCTAAAAGCAAAATGTTCTCTTCTTTTAGATGCTGATGGCTTGAATATATTAGCAAAATTTGAACCAATTTCTACTCTTGTAAATAGACAAGCAGCAACAATTTTAACACCTCATTTAGGTGAATTTAAACGCCTATTTCCTCAGATAAAAAATCCTGAAGCAGACAGAATTGAAACGGTTCAAACAGCTACTCAACAAAGTAAAGCAATTATATTACTCAAAGGAGCTAGAACATTAGTAGGAGATCCTCAAGGTAATCTATTTACTGTGCCCGATAGTACACCAGCTTTAGCGAGGGGAGGTAGTGGCGATGTCTTAACTGGTCTAGCAGGAGGCTTAATTGCACAAATGATAACACCACAGTACAAAAATAAGAAAATAATAGCTCAAGAAAAACAATTTATAGCTGGAATAGTGGCTACTTCAGCTTGGTGGCATGCTCAAGCTGCTATTGTGGCTACTCAAGAAAGAACTCAACTTGGAGTTGATGCTTTTAATTTATCTCAATACTTAATGGGTTCTCTTAAAAAGACTTTACTGAATTATGTGGAATAGTTTACTAAAAAAAAAGATATAAAATGCTATTTTATGAGGAATTTCTAGTAATATTTTACGTGTAACCACTAGAAAAATATTTGTAAAGTAAATAAATATTTCTATGTATTTTTGCTAAACCTTTTACTCTTCTTAGGACATTTTTCGCCAAGAAATTAAGTAATCTCGTTCTATCTGCCTCAAAACCTATGTTTAATGAAAAATTCAAGTTGAAAAAAGAAAATTTTATTGTTATTTTACTAGGCTGTGTCGTCTTACTAATATTATGGGCGAGTAATCGTCGCGAAAATACTCAAACTTCGTTTCATCTATTACCCAAAGTGCTTCTTGATAAGCTTTCTCAGCCCAATATTACTCAATCAGTTAGAGAAAGATTAAGTTTAGGTAGTAGAATATTGATCACAGCCGATAGTACTCCAGATAAACAAGTTGCGGTTAAAGCTTTTGCTGCTGGAGATTATTCTAGAGCAGCAGCTAAATTTAGTTCTTCTCTACAGCTATATCCCAATGATCCTGAAGCTTTAATCTATATGAATAACGCAGTAGCAGCTAGTAAGGGGAGTAAGCTGAAAATTGGAGTAAGTGTACCAATTGGCGGAAATTTGAATGTTGCTAAAGAAATCTTGAGGGGTGTAGCTCAGGCTCAAAATGAAATTAACCAAAGTGGGGGTATTAAGGGAACACTCCTCCAAGTAGAAATCGCTAATGATGATAACAATCCAGAAATAGTTAAACAGATAGCTACTAAATTTATCGATGATCAGAGAATTTTAGCTGTAATTGGTCATAATTCGAGCAATGCTTCTTTAGCAGCAGCACCTCTATATCAGGAGGCTGGTTTAGTAATGATTTCTCCTACTAGTACTGCCAGAGAATTATCTGCTTTGGGTAGCTATGTGTTCAGGACTACTCCCAATACACGAGTAATTGCCGATACTCTTGCCCGTTATGTAGTACAATCAGCCCATAAAAGTTCTATTGCCCTATGTGTAGATTCTCAATCGGGTGCTAGTAAGTCATTTAGACAGGAATTTACAATTGCTTTGTTTGAATATGGTGGCGAAGTTGCACCTACTCTATGTGATTTTTCTTCTTCTTACTTTAATGCAGCAAAGATTCCTTCCCAAGCGATTAGTGATGGAGCAGATGCTTTATTGTTAATTCCTTCCGTCAATAGGATTAATCAAGCTATCGAAGTAGCAAGAGCAAATCGACATCGTCTCACTTTATTCGGCAACCATTCAATGTATACTTACGAAACTCTTAAAGAAGGACAACAGTATATAAATGGTGCAGTTTTAGCTGTAATCTGGCATCCAAAAGCTAAAACTAACTCCTCTTTTATTAATAATACTAAATCTCTTTGGGGAACAGTAGGTAGTTGGCGTACCGCTACTGCTTACGATGCAGCTAAAGTAATTATTACTGGTTTAAGATCGGAAGATAGTCGAGAACAATTACAGAAATCTATCTCTAGCTCTGGATTTACAGTTCAAGGAGCAACAGGAAATATTAAGTTTATTTCTTCTGGAGATCGTCAAGGAAAAGCGGATTTGGTTAAGATTCAGCCAGGAAATAGATCTGGTACAGGATATGATTTTGTTGCTACAGATAGAGATGAGCAAGAGTTAGAATCTGATAATTCAGAAGAAGAGATTAATGAATAGCCTATTAACTAAATTGCTTTTCCCAGCAAACATAACCTACAATGAAGCGAGAAAAATAGGTCATTCTAATCACCGCAATAGCATAAGCCAAAAAGGTAAAATTAGGGGTAATATCACTGTACTGAGTAAAATAGTTCCAGCAGCTATTTGTCGATCGAGGTTGTACTCTTCAGCCAAAATAACATTAGCAAAAGCTGTTGGCATACCAGACATCAGAACTAAAGCTAAACGACCATCTCCATTTACTCCTAACAGTGTTGCAACGATTGCCACTAATCCTGGCAATATAAAAATTTTCAGGGAGGTAGGGGCAACGGCTACCTTTAAGCTTTTGAGACCTCGAAGTTTGCCCAACTGCATACCGATTAAAAGAAATGCAGAAGGAACAACAATGAAAATCCCATATTGTGTAATCATTTCTACACTATCGGGCAAAGAGAAGTTTCTGCTTAAGTAACCGATAGTAAATGCCCACAACACGGGTACTTTAAGTAAGTTTGTTAATCCTAACGATCTTTTGTTGGTAGTTTTAGATGGACTAAAATAATTAGCTACTACTGCCCCTAATCCATAACTACCGATTAGGTTATGAGTAACACCATACAAAACTATCCAACTCCAATAATTCTGATCTATAAAGTTGGGAATAATTGCTAAACCAATAAAACCAGTATTCCCCAACATAGAAGCTAGAACAAAACTACCTTTTCCTGAGCGATTGGAAGGGATTGCTTTTTGCAAAAATTGAACTGCTAGTGGTGAGTCGGAAACAAAATAGATTAAATTGTTTAACCAACTAAACTGTATGGACTTATCTGAATAAGCATTCTTTAGCTGTCTCCATTGCTGTAAAATACTCAGGGCTAGAAATAATCCTAATAACAGAACAATTACAGTTGCCAAAGGAGGTATCCAAACTGCTTCATTAAAATCTGAGCGACGGGCTAGTACCCATATTTGTAAGGGTACACCTATCCAGTAAAGACTACGGCCTAATAATCTAGGTAAATTGGTAGGAACTAACTGGCAACGGAATAATATGACACCTAGGCTTGTCCAAAAAACACTATTTACGATAGTCCACATTCTTTCTGTATACCTGTTAACTTTTTGGCTAAATCTGCGTTACTTTTCTTAAAATAAGTAAAGATTATTAATTGTATTTTAATCAAAAAATAAGCTTCTAGCAAGCAAGATGGTTATATTTTCTATTGACAAAAAAAACTTGATGTGATATAAGAGACCGGAACAGAGCTATCAAATAGCTATTACGTAAGTAGAAATGCTATTTAATTATACATTAATTTAGCAACAAATACCTAAGTATTTCGATAGGGAGTTATGACGTAATATTTAAACAGGAAATAATAATATCAGACAAACCGAGCGGAGATTCTAGTTAGAGTTATTAGTTATTGGTTCTTAGTTCTTAGTTCTTGGTTAATCGGTCTGAGGTCTGATCGATAAATAAAACTAACTACTAACTACTAACTACTAACTACTAACTACTAAAGGGATGCCCGCGCATGGCAGGGCTTGAACCCCCTGTTCACAAGGGTCAAATCTCTTGTTTTCTTAATGGTTTGTTAACTGTAGTGGCGCAATTGCTCAATAATCAATCCACAACACACCATGCTGTTTGATTAGGTCATCATACATCATATCGATCGCTGGCTTGATTTTAGGGTCTTTCCGAGTACGTAAGTAGTCACTAAACTTCAATTGAGAATTATTAGGAGAAGTTGGTTTTGAAACCATGAGTATTGAAGCGATCGCTAAACGTGCCAAAATAGGTAAAACAACTATTTATAGGCGATATAGTTCTAAAGAGGAATTAGTAGTAGACGCGATCGAAAGCATTAGAGAAGAGGTATTAATTCCCAATACAGGCAATCTTTGGAGCGATCTTGATGAACTGGTAGAAAATGCAGCACAAATCACCCTTACACCTAACTCCAGTAGGTAATTTATTTTGCATTCATCTCTGGGCATACTTATCATAGAATTATCTCAATTGCTTTATTCCAAAATTTTCTAATTTAATAGCTCTAATTTTGATTTTAAATAAGCTTTGATATCCTTAAGATTATTTATTCTGTCATCAATATCTAAGATTTTGTTTTGAAAAATTTGTATTTTCTCACTTTTAGATAGTTTATTATCCTGCCAGTCATTGATTACCTGGCGAATTTCATTCAGGGTAAAACCTAATTCCTTAGCTCGTTTAATAAGTTTTAGACGCTCTACAGTTTTACTGTCATATTGTTTGTAATTATTATGGCTTGATTGCCTGCCAATATGGCTAATCAGTCCAATTTTTTCGTAAAAACGAATAGTGTCTTTTGATAGTTCGGTTTTCTTTGATAATTCGCCAATTAACATTTGCTATTGATTTTTTCACGATCTCCTTGACATTGGAGTATACTCCATACTTTAAATTCTAAATCGTAATCGGTTTTACACAGGAGCGATCTAGATGAACAACAAACTGACTATTAGTATTGGTATTGCTTTAGCTATAGCTATGTTTTCATTCTTCAATACATCTGAGGTTCAAGGGCAAGTATCTATTACTGAAAGCGTTGAAGATATTATGCCTCAATCACCTTCGGCTCGTATAGCTCAACAATTACTGCAAAATCTGGAAGCAAAAAATGCAGATGCCATTGCTCAACTTTGGACACAGGAAGCAATCTACGAACTTCCTTATGCTTTACCAGGAAATCCCTCTCAGCTACAGGGAAAAGAAGCTGCGCAGCAAAATATTATCAGAATTATCGCCATGTTTGAGCGTATTGAGTTCGAGCAAGTTCGTTTTTATCCTACTCAAGATCCTAATATTGTGTTGGTTGAAACCCAAGGTAACTTTGTAGTTGCAGGAAGTGGCAAAGCTTACCGCAATAAATATATCGCAGTTATCCAAACTCAAAATGATCGAATAGTGTTGCTACGAGAGTATTTTAATCCACTGATAATTGCAGAAACTTTTGGCATTAATTTAGCACCCAATTAATCAACAGGTTATTGAGATTGAGTTTAAAATTACTTCTTAATATCCATCGAATTGCTTGCAATCTATCGCGATAGATCGCAAGGAAAAATATAAAAGCTAACAATCATACTCTTGACGGATTTTTACTAAATACTACAGGTTTCAAATTAAACGCGGTTTAGCAGAGAAACCAGAAAGCTCAACTCTCGCAGCCGAAACAGAAGCCACTTTATACTTTGATTTACTCAGTTTCGGCGTAGCAGAATCTTCGCATTGTTATCGATGATGTACAAATCACCAACTAAAACCTATTACTACTAGTAGCAGAAGTAGAAGAGATTATCGATAGTACGATCGCCTTGTGGGAAAAAGCCTACACATACAATTCGACATTCAAGTCGATCGATACTGAATTTTCAGTTAATTTTGATAATTTGTGTCGTTCTAAATTGATGAAACTGATAAATTCACAGTTCACCCTCAGATGAACCATGAACTTGTCCAAAGTTTTTAATCTATCCCTAGTTGATTACCACGCTTATATTGCAGATAAGCAGCGACAAATAAACCCGCAAGAGTGATAGGAATTAAGCCTAGTACGATACCGAGAAGTAAAGGTTCAATCAAAACAAATCTCCTTATACATAGATTAAATATTCCTATATATTTTACTTGAAAGTAATGTATTTTAGAAAAGGTGATTATAACATAATCACTATTAACGATTTAACAGACTTGCTTAGTTAGTCTATAAACTTTAAGCTATTTAATAAATCACAATTTATCTAAGTAAATATTGTTATAAAGTAACCAGTGGATAACCAGATAATCCAGCCTTCCATCCTAGCGCAGCGCATTATATTGATAATTGTGCTGTGTATACTAATTATTGGTGTCACTATTCTGGGTATCTATTGGCATAGAGTATCCGATCCTTATGTCCAAGAGGTCTTATCTCTACCAGGGGACGTGACTAAAGGTAATGCCATTTTTCAAATTAATTGTGCTGGATGCCATGGTTTGGGGGCAGATATAAACGTAGGACCAAGCTTACAAGATATTCCTAGAAGAAAATCTAAAGTAGGAATAATTTATCAAGTGATTAGTGGTAAAACTCCACCCATGCCCAAATTCCAGCCAAATTCTCAGGAAATGGCCGATCTGCTTACTTATTTAGAACAACTCTAAAAGAATATTAGTATCTTTCTACACTGCTTAAAAATACTGGTTCAACTCTAATTGCCACAATATTAGCTGGACGTACTACCATGTATTCTCCCTGAATATTTTTAATCGGCACACTGATAAATTCTTGAGAATCAGATTTAGGAACTAGTTCGCTTGTATACCATTTTTGAAACTCTTGAACGGTTTCAAAGCGAACTTCTTCTTTATTACCACTAGACAGAAAGATGTGAATAGCGTATTCGTCTGCTTTTCTGGGCATAAGAGTTATGAGTCATCAAGTGCAACATTATAGTTCCCATAAACTAAGTTAAAGTATCATCAATTTTGTGCCTTGGTTAGTTAGCCTAATGTAATTCAAAAAGCTTATGCAAGTAATTTTTTTCGGTACTCCTCAATTTGCCGTCGCCACCTTAGAAAGTTTATTAAAACACCCTAATTTTGAAGTTCTTGCCGTTGTTACTCAGCCAGATAAACGAAGGGGAAGAGGAAGTAAAATGCTACCTTCGGCAGTTAAAAAAGTGGCTTTAGAACATAATTTAACAATTTGGCAACCCAAAAGAATCAAAAAAGATCGAGAAACTCTCAATAACTTAAGACAAGCTAATGCAGATGCTTTTGTTGTGGTTGCTTATGGACAAATCTTATCTCCAGAAATTTTAACTATGCCCAAACTAGGCTGTATTAATGTTCATGGTTCAATTTTACCCAAATATAGAGGGGCAGCCCCAATTCAATGGAGTTTGTATAACGGAGATGAACAAACAGGAATCACTACCATGCTAATGGATAAAGGTATGGATACAGGAGATATGCTACTCAAAACCAATACTCCTATCAAACTGTTAGATAATGCTCATCAAATAGCTGTTACTCTAGCTAATCAAGGTGCAGATTTATTAATTGAAACTCTTTTGAAGTTAGAAAAACAAGAGATTAAACCCATTCCTCAAATAGATAGTGAAGCTACTTACGCCCCCTTAATTCAAAAATCAGATTATCTAGTAGATTGGTCTCGTTCTGCTATTGATATACACAATCAAATTCGCGGTTTTTTTCCAAACTGTGTAGCTAAATGGCAAGGAAAAGTACTAAAAATAACGGAAACAGTCCCATTATTAAAAGAATATCTCGATCGACTATCCCCAGAATTAGAGAGCATCAGACAGCAATGGAACGCTGTAGCATCCTTGACAGGAACACCAGGAGAAATCGTGAGTAATTGGAAAAACTTAGGACCTATCGTCCAAACAGGAGAGGGACTTTTGCTACTCAAACAAGTACAACTAGCAGGTAAACGTTCTCAATCTGGGTGGGATTTTGTTAATGGTATGCGAGTGTCCGTGGGAGAAAAAATAGATAACGGTTAAGTTAAAGACTCTTTTGGCTCATAATGAAGACAATCTTGACAAGGACCTTGAGGATTCACTGCACAGCGTAAAATTTCTGAACCAGCATTTAAATAGCAGCTAGCATCTCCTATAATCCAACGTCCTTCAAATAAAGTCTTTTCTTGTGGTGAACAAGATTCTTGAACATGAAGAGAAATTTTGTGTAAATAATAGCCACCAATCTTATATTGATAGTGATGGTGGCGTTCCAAGATAGTGTAAGTTTTTCCTTTTAATTCCAAATAGTTTCCTGGCTGGGGCATTCCCTCAAGTTTTGTTTTCCCCAGCGATCGATTGGAGTTGGTTAAGATAATTTCTGTGAGTAATGAATTTGAATCCATAGGCGATTTTATATTTGTTGCTACATCTGAAAATAGTAGCGCGATCTTGAAGCCTTATGGATCTGATTTACTTGATTCCTGATTTATTTAAGTTTTATAGGCTGAATTGCCAGAAGCGGAAAAATCTAGTTAATTTCTGGACGGGAGAAAGAATCTGTAATAAGTACAGCCCCTTTTCCCGTCCAGACTCTTTGTATAAAGCTATTGCCAATCGAGCCAAAATAGATGCAGTAGAACCCAGAGCCAAACAAGTATTATTTGAAGATGGAAGAATTACACTTCACTTTGATCACAATGCCATCTTTTCATTTTTACTCGACTGTTGTGATTTGAATTCGGCGATCGCCATCTCATCAACTCATCAAGCAGGCACCTCCTTGCGTTGCTTGGCAAATAATCGCGAAAATACCTCGGACGCAGATTGACCTCCTTGTAATTGCTTGTGAGCTAAC
>JASJDI010000097.1 GCA_030065155.1 Xenococcaceae cyanobacterium MO_188.B29 | reverse complement strand
TAGGATCGGAGCCAAGGGTAACTTGAGGCAGAGTTAAGACTTTCACTAGAACAATGCCAGATAAAGCTTCTGCTCCCAAAATTGATAATAACATTCCCACTAAGTTAACGATGAGTCCATAGCGAATCAACTTAAGAGTACTTGCTTTTGTTGGACGTTTTCCAGGCTCGGCACTTTGGATTTTTCTCGCAATTTGAAGGTAGCGAAAAGAAAAAATCACCCCTAAACCTACTAGGATGACACCACAAAAAGCACAAAAAATACCTAACTCAATTCCAGGAGTTTTATCTTGACCACTTAATACAGCAGCTCCAGCAATTAATAATAGTACTCCAGAGATAACACCCAAAACAGTTTGTAACCAAAAGCCTATACGTCCTAATTGCTTTAAGTTATCTGATATTTTCTTGATTTTAGGAGAGGTGGTCGAAAATGGGGTAAGGTCAGTATCTTTATTCATAGTTATTGAAGTTGAGAAAGGATTTTTTCCTAATCCAATCTAGCTATTTGCTCCTATCTTAATGTGCAAAAGACAACCTCGACAAAAAATCAGCCTATTTTAGAAGAACTATTTTACTAGTAAAATAGAAATTGAGAGAGAGTAGGCGAGGTAGTTGCAGATTTACTATTACTAAGTAAATCTGAGGAAAGTCCGGGCTCCCGAAAGACCAAACTTGCTGGATAACTTCCAGTGCAGGCGACTGTGAGGATAGTGCCACAGAAAAATACCGCCTTTTTCAGTGAACAGTGAACAGTGAGCAGTAAACAGTGAAGACTGATAACTATTAACTGGTAACTGATAAATGATTAAGGTAAGGGTGCAAAGGTGATGGTAAGAGCTCACCAGCAGTATCGAGAGGTACTGGCTCGGTAAACCCCGGTTGGGAGCAAGGTCGGAGGGACAAAGGTTGGTCTTTTTCCTGTCCCGTTATTGGTGAACCGCAAGAGGTGTCTGGTAACAGGCATCCTAGATAGATAACTACCCTCAAGAAAGGTGTATATTATTATTGCTTTTATTGAGAACAGAACCCGGCTTACGTTCCGACTCTCTCTATGTAAATGATTAGGTATCAATGCTGCAATATCCAAGAAGAATTAAGCAATTAAAACAATTAATGCAAAAATTAGGGCTACCAGAAACAGCAGTGGTAGGTTGGGATTTATTAGATTTAGCTCTTACTCATCCGAGTATTTCTCCCGAAAAAAATTATCAGCAGTTGGAATTTGTCGGGGATGCCGTGGTGCGTTTAGCAGCAGCAGAAGTTTTATTAGAAACTTATCCTAATGAACCAGTAGGAGAGTTTGCTGCTATTCGTTCTATTTTAGTGAGCGATCGAGTTTTGGCAGAAATAGCCGATAGTTTTGGCATCGAACGTTATCTGCTTATTGGTGCGAATACTTTGAGTAATCCTGCTGGTAGACAATCTTGGTTGGCAGATGCTTTTGAAGCTATTTTAGGCGCACTGTATCTAAGTACCAATACCATGGAACTAGTTCGCCCTTGGCTAGATGAAATTTTAAAAGAAAAAGCAGCAGAAATACGCCAAGATCCAGCACGACACAATTATAAAGATGCTCTTCAAGAATGGACTCAAGGTAAGTATAAACTATTACCCCAATATAGAGTACAGGAAAATCCCAAGGGCGATCGCTATCGTTTTCGAGCAGAAGTTTGGTTAAATGGTAATTGTTTGGGTAGTGGTGAAGGACGTTCTAAAAAACTAGCAGAGCAAGCTGCTGCTAAAGAAGCGTATTTGTCAGTTAACCAGTAGGGACAGTTCGCGCTCTTACTGTTAATATTTGTCAGTGTGCATATATTTACAAAACACCAAATCTAATGAAACTAGGCGTAGCTGTATTGGGGGTAGGACGTTGGGGAGTTCACTTTGTCCGTAATTTTCTTACTCATTCCCAAACGGAATTAGTAGCGATAGTAGATCATCATCCTGAGCGATTAAATTATTGTCAAGAGAAATTTGCTTTAGATCGCCATAAAATAACTTTAGCTACAGAATGGTCAGCTATCAGAAACTTAGAAAGCATTCAAGCTGTTGTTATCGCTACTCCTGCATCTACTCACTATCCTTTAATCAAAGATGCTCTTGAGCAAGGCTACCATGTCTTAGCAGAAAAACCTTTAACTCTTAATCCGACAGAATGTGTTGAACTGACTAAACTAGCAGAAGCTAAACAGCTAGAACTTTTAGTTGACCATACTTATTTATTTAACCCTGCGGTACAAAAAGGAAGAGAAGTTATGACAGCAGGAAAACTAGGACAGCTACGTTATGGTTATGCTACTCGTACTCATTTAAGTCCTGTGCGTCAAGATGTAGATGCACTCTGGGATTTAGCTATTCATGATCTGGCTATTTTAAATTATTGGTTAGGAGAAACCCCCATAAAAGTACAAGCTAGAGGTAATGTCTGGTTACAACCAGATAAACAGATGGCAATTTCTACTCAATCTGGTTTAGCGGATTTAGTTTGGTTAACTTTGTTTTATCCTAGTGGTTTTGAGGCTACAATCCATCTTTGTTGGCTTAATCATGACAAACAAAGAAGATTATGTGTAGTAGGTAGTCAAGGAAGTTTAATTTTTGATGAGATGCTGACTGATGAGCCTTTAACTTTTCAACAAGGTTATTTCGAGCAAGAAGGAGAAAAATTTATTCCCGCAGAACAATCTCGGCAAATAATACCCCTAGAGCCTGCTGAACCCTTATTTCAAGTATGCGATCGCTTTGTGCAAAACATTTCTACTGATAGTAAATCTTCTATCTCATCAGGTTGGGTAGCAGCAGAGTTAGTGAAAATTCTAGCTGGTTTAACTCAATCTTTAGCCCAACAAGGGGAAATTATCTCAATCAATTGATCGAGGTTCTCATTTTCTAATTCGTTAGGGGTAGTTCGTGAGACAGTTGCGTTGCGGGGGTTCCCCCCGTTGAGCAAAGCGCACCGCCCGCGCTGAGGTCTCCTCAGCGTATAGGACGGAGCAAGAACTGTCAAACCCGAAGGGCAAACTGCCTCTACCCAAAATTATCGGAAATTTCAGCTAAGGGTAAAACGATACTTACCGTAGTACCCTGGTTTTCCCCTGCGCTATATAAACTAATTGTTCCACTCATTAATTCAATTAGATTACGAGAGATAGCTAAACCTAAACCCGTACCACCAAATCTTCTTGTCGTTGAACCGTCCACCATCACAAAAGGACGAAATAGTTTGTCCTGTTGACTAGGATCGATACCAATTCCTGTATCCATCACCGTTATGGTTACTTTTTCTTGTTTACGAGTTATTTTAGTCGACACTTGAGCAGAGTTTTTAGGTCTGTAATTTTTAGATTCTGTAGCAACTGTCTTGGAATCTGCTTCAGACTGAGTTTTTGCTTGTACACTAGAGCCTCTCAATGCACCACTGCCGGAAGAAGACAAATTACTATCTTGAATATTTTTATTCTCCATTACTCTGGAGTCATGTTCAACCTGGACATCGATGGTGATAACACCAGCATCGGTAAATTTGACAGCATTACCAACTACATTAATTAAAACTTGTTTTAATTTAGCAGGATCGGCATTGACTATAATTTTTTCTGGCTTGATGTTAGTTTTAAGCTGCAAGCCTTTATGTTGAATAGGCGCAAGTTGTAAATCAATTACTTCATACAGTATTTTCCGCAAATCTATTTTTTCTAAAGTTACAGAAAGTTTTCCTGCTTCAATTTTAGAAATATCTAAAACATCATTAATAATTTCTAGTAAATGAATAGCTGCATCGTCTGCCTGTTGTAAAAATTCTATTTCTTCTTCTTTGCTATCACAATAATCATCTTTCACGACGCGAACACAGTTAATAATTCCATTGAGGGGGGTTCTTAATTCGTGAGAAGTAGTTGCTAAAAATTCACTTTTGAGTTGATTAGCATTTTGTGCTTCTTTCCAAGCAGATACTATTTCTTCTCCCCACGCTCTTAATCTTGTTACCATTTCATTAAGAGCTAAAGATAGTTGATTAAACTCGCGAATCTGAAAATTTTGTGGAGGTAAGTCTCCAGAGTGCAAAGTTTCTTCCTTGAGAGCATAATCTCTCAGTTGTTCTAGAGGACGAGCAAGTTCACTAGACATATACAATGTAGCTAAAGAACTAGCTGCAATTAAGCCAAAAGTCATCGCTACTAAAGCTTGACGAATTTCTTTGAGGGGTAAGAGAGCATTATCTAAAGGTGTAACCGCTAGAATAATCCATTTGTGTTGGCGATCTTCACTAATAGGACTAAAAATAGAACTATATCCCGCTACTAATTCTACGCCGTCTTTTTCTAAAAAGAAGAGATGGAAAAAATCCTCTTTGCCAGCGATCGCATTTTTCAGTAAAGTTTCTAATCTGTTGGCATCAGGCATTTGCCGAATATTACGTCCTACCCTCTGAATAAACGGATGAGCTAGGATAATTCCATCCTGATTGATAACTACAGTGTAACCAGCCAAAGAACCCGCTTTGACTCTTTCTTGGTTCAAAATTGCTGATTTAACGCTCAAAGCATATTTAAGCTTCCCTCCGCGATCGTATACTGGGGCAGTTAGCCAAACTTTTAGTTGATTGTTAAGAGAGCTTTCGGGAATTTTATTAGCCTCTGTTAACAAAGAAGTAGAGGGTAATAGCAGCTTAACATCAACTCTATTGGGTGTAGTTAAAACTTGATTTTGTCTTTCAGACCATAAAAGACTATTGATTTCTAGAGGTTCATTACAAGTAGTAGCAGCTATTTGGTTAGTACGTAAATTAGTCAGTTGAGCGCATAAAATATTCGTTGGTAAAATCTCTGCTAACTGAGAGATGAAAATTTGATGATTTTTCGGTGCATCTAATTTTAAGACTTCTGCATCACTAGCACTAGCTAAATTACTTCTGAGGGCTTCTACTGATTGCTGAATACTTTCTCCTTTTCTAATTGCACTTTCAGTTAAGTTTTGTCTCGCTGTATCGAGAAAAGCTGAACGGGCTTTTCGATAAGTCACATAGACTCCCATCAATAGCACTGGTACACTCAGCAACAGAAGACGTGAGAGTAAAATACGACGAAAGGATGATTGACCTAGTGCCATAAAACAAGGTGCTAATAAACTTTAAATACTGATATGTCAGTTAAGAAAACTATAGTTATGATGATATCGATCGATATCATCTTGGATAAACCATGCTTGTAGGAGAAGTGTATTGTGCAAAAGGGTAATTTAACTGGTTTTTCTGTATTTTAGTCATGAAAGATAGCTTATTGGTTTGAAGATTTGATGAATAGACCTCAAACAACTGTGGTATTAGGCATGACTGCTGATGGTAAAATCACTGACAAAGCTTTGTCTCCTGCTCGTTTTGGTTCTCAAGCTGACAAATTACACCTAGAAAGACAGATTTCTTTCGCTGATGCAGTTATTTTTGGTGCGGGGACTCTACGCTCTTATGGTACTACTTTACCGATAACTAATCTAGAATTGTTAGAGACCAGAAAAGAGCACTCGCAACAACCTCAGCCATTTCAGATAGTTTGTTCTGCTTCAGGTAAACTTAATCCTCAGTTACGCTTTTTTAGTCAGCCTGTCCCTCGTTGGTTACTAACTACACCAACAGGAGCAGAATTTTGGCGAGAAAGAACTGAATTTGAGCGTATTATAGTATCAAGAAGCGATCGCCATCAAGAACAAATTGCTAATTCCCTCTCAATGGAATGGGACTCAATTTTGTCTCAATTAAAACAATTAGGAATTGATAAGTTAGCTATTCTAGGTGGTGGTCAGTTAATTGCTTCTTTATTGGCAGTGGATGTAGTTGACGAATTCTATCTAACTATTTGCCCTGTTATTTTTGGAGGAAAAGATACCCCTACCGCAGTTGAAGGAAGGGGATGGTTACAACAACAGGGGCGCAAACTAGAATTAGTCAGCGTTAAACAAGTTGACCAAGAAGTTTTTTTGCACTATAAAACAATACGTTAACCAGTAAGAGCAGAACTTAACATTATATTGTTATAAGATATTGGCTAACGAATTTGAGAAGATACAGCGTCAGAAATTGTAGGAATCTCTGCTTGTATTCCTCTTGCTGATTGCACAATGGCATAAAAACAAGCTACCAAAGTACCGATAAAAATAGTGTTATTAAGAGTCTGTACGAGGAGACTTTCTCTACCTAAACCTGGAATTAAAATATCAATTACTAAACTACAAACAATCAGCAGAATATCTAATAAAATTGCTTGCATGGTATTGAAACGCACAAAATAACTAAAGCGATCGCTTCTCACTATACCAAACCATAAGCCGAAGAAAACAATTAATCCCGCGAAAGGAAGACTAAATTCCAGGGCAATTAGAGGGCTTAGAGGAGCATAAATAACGCCTAGTAGAGGAAACTGCCTTAACAGTGCCAAACCAAAGGGTAAAGCATAAACTAGAGGCAATAAATATACAAGGGATGAAATAGTACGATCTTTAATATCAGAATTCATAGTTTTTTGTCTGCTTATAGTACTTAAATCTATCCTAATATAAAGCTAATGGTGAAGCATCGCGGTCTTCGGTCAGACGGATGCAATCTTCGAGTGCTAGGAAGATAAAGAAACGGGTGGCGAATTGAATTCGCCACCGTGAGTTGTCTGCTTCGTCTTATACGAAATCCGATTACCAACAGGTCGATTGGATATGCGTTGTCTTTCCGAGAGCATCCCTCGACCTCAAAGTATACTTTTACTGATTCAGCTAAAATCTTTCTGACTTCTTCGTTACGCTTGCGAATACGCCTAAGATATGCGATTTAGTCGCACCGCTTCTGACTTCTGACTTCCCAACCGCTTAGTATCCTATCTAAACAGGATTTGATATTATAGGGGGCTTTTAAACTCTTGAATCGCATTCAAGAGTAGCCCCTCAGTTTTCCGTACCGCGAGCGAATGCTAAACCCCAGGAGCTAAGAGCTAATTTTAAAGAGTCGGTAATTCTTGTTCTTTGGTAGTGGACTCGTCATCATTTTCAAGAGCGATTTCAGCTTTGATCTCAGTTTGATCTATAGCTATCTCTTCTACATCGTCAGTTTCAGCTACACTTTCTTGGAGTTGACTGGGTTTTTCGACAATGGCAGAGAGGATTTCTTGGTCTCCTTCTTTTATTTGCGCTGGCTCGACATCAGTTATTTCCAGGTTAGAATCTTCAGAAGTATTAGCAATCTCTTCAGTTACATCCTCAATTAGTTCCTTATCTTCAGGATTAATTTTTGCTTCAGCTAACTCTTGTTCAAACTCTTGAGCTTCAGAATCACTTTCTACTTCAGCTAATTCTTGCTCAACTGAAGTTTCCTTCATTTCTTCAGTTTCAGCAGCACTTTCTTGCAATTCATTGAGTTCTTCTAATTCTTCGGAGAGAATAGCTGTAGATTCTGCTGCTTGTTCCATCTGATTTAACTCTACTGCTAAAGTATCAGTAATCTCTTCAGCTTTTTCTATTTCAGCTATTTCTTCAGGAGTAGCTTCTGTCTCTATATCTTTTTGAATCCTACTTAGTTGTTGGGATAAGGTATTTGCTATCTTTTGAGCTTTTTCTATTTCAGCTATTTCTTCAGGAGTAGCTTCTGTCTCTATATCTTTTTGAATTTTGTCTAACTGTTGAGAGAGAGTAACTGCCATCTGCTCAACTTGTTCAATTTCAGCTATTTCTTGGGAATCAATTTCGTTTTCAGTACTTTGCTGAATCTCTGCTAGTTTATCAGACAGAATGGATAAATCCATTTTAACGTCAGACGCTAAACTATTAGTCCATTGCTGAAAATTGTTTACTTTATTTTGGGTGTCAGCAGCTAAATCAGTACTCAATTGTTGAATATACTCTAACTGTTCTTTAGTATTGTTGACTAAGTTATTACTCAAGCTATGAATATAGTCGATTTGCTCTTTGGTATTACTGACTAGGTTATTTCTCCAAGAATTAATATTTTCAATATTTGTATTTATATTACCGACTAAATCTTGATACCATCCTCCTAATTTAGTAAACTCACCAGGTATCATTTCTATATTGGAGAATTTAGATTTAAAATCTTTTTTAAAACCTTCTACATCTATATCTAAAGATTTGCCAGGAACTTTTTCCCAAAGTTGAGATGTGTTTTCTTGTAGTTTTTCTTTCCATTTTAACAAATCAAAACTTTCTGTTTCATCACTATTCTCAACTGCCAATACGGTGATTATTTGAGGGCTATTAAATGATGATTTTGGGTTAGAATATTCTGCTAGTGCTGTTGGTTGAAATAATAATATTGTGGCTGCAATAGCAGAGATAAATAATTTTAGTCTCATGGTAAACCTCATTTATAAACTACGTCTAGGTAAGAGCGCAGAAGAAAAATAATTTAAAAGCCTAAAGTCGTTAGTAAAAGTTAATTCTAGATGCTAGTTTTCTAGGCTTATAGCTTTTGAAAACTAGCACGCTAATATAAAAAATAAACATAGCGTTACTATGCTAGATTGTGAGAAGGGACAAAATCGGGACGCTAAAACTCTATTTATATCCTTGCTCAAAAACCAGATATAGCTTTACAAAATTTGATTTGTCCTAACGTTGGTGCGTATTGCTATATTTAAAGCTAATTAACTAGCAAATAATCTACGAGACAATTTGGAGTGCTGCATTTGAGCAAGATCTATACTAGGAGTACAAGAGTACATGTCTTCTAAACTCATCAATTTAGCAGTGTGATAAGTTTTTTCTATGTCTGGTGCTAAGTTTAAGCGTAATTTTTGAGCTTGCCTATGCCCTAGGATACTTAAACGAATGGCTGCTCCTAGTAAATTAGTAACAAAATTGTGCAAAAAGCATATTACAGCATCTTCTTCTGGTAAGTCTGCTGCTCTAGCAACTACGGCAAAGATAACTGGATGCAAACAATAAATATTCCCTCTAGCTGCATCTCGAGCGAGAATTTGTAATTGTTCGTCTTGCCAAGTATAATTAGCTACCATTAGTAGAGCTCGTCCACTTTTATGTTGGGTTTCACGGACTGTTTCAATTACAGTTTGAGCAAATAAACATCGATCTATTTCTCTGACTGCATCTAAATCATCTTTTGCACTTCTTTGATAAGCATGAACTAATGCTACCAGATCCGATGTTCCTACTTTATGGCGTAATAATAGCTTTAAAAATGTCGATAAATCTTGTGGTGATTGTAATTGTTCAGTTTGTACTAAAGATTCTAATCCATGAGAAAGAGTAAAAGAACCAGAAGGAAAAAAAGAATCGGCCAACTGCATTAAAGCAAGTTTACGAGTAATATTTGATGATGATTGATTCATATTAAGTCTCCAGCGACTACACCCCAAAGCGGTGTAGTCGTGGTATCTGGTCGATCACCATTTGTCGGACTTGTCCACAAAGATGAAAAACTTACCCAACTTCCAGGTTTGCTGTCAGAACTTTGGCTGACTAGCAACTTGCCCCCTATGTTAGCAAGTTTAAGCTTGTATGCTATATGTCTAGCTGCAATATTGTAAGAAGCACTAAGATCGATACTTTTTATAATTAATTCCCCTCCCCACTTACCTGTCTACTTATTTAATACTAGAAGTAGCGTTATATACATACAATAAAGTTAAAATCAAAAAAGTAATTACTGTAACAACTGTGATAGTTAATGCGGTTTGCATTCTATCCACTTTTTTTCCTATTTCTTTATAGTATCCTCTAATGGTAAGGACTTGAGCTTTTATACCTTTTTGTTGATCTAAAATTTCTTGAGTGTTTAAAGATTGATCGGAATTAATAATATCATTCTTCATTCCCATCTTAAGCCGTTGCATTTGCTCAGCAACTTCGGTCAGAACATTATAATTATTTTCTTCGATTTTATTGTAAATTTTATCTTGTATTTCTTGGAGGTAAATCTCAATTTTTTCTTTGACAAGTGCTTCTATTTCTAGATTACTTTCTAAGCTTGTATTATTAACTAGCTTTGCAGACAATCCTGGCCCTAATTGAAAGTATCCTTTATGTACTGAGCGAATTACTTCGGCTAGATCTTCAGCAGCAGTATTTTTTAATAAATATCCATTAGCGCCCATTTTGAGAGCTTGATTAATATAATACTCATCATCATGGCTACTAAGAACTAAAACTTTTGTTTCAGGGAATTTCTGACAAATAATTTGTGTAGTATTCAATCCATTCATGCCTGGCATTTCAATATCTAGTAGCACAACATCAGGATTCAATAATTCTATTTGCTCAAGAGTTGTTTTGCCATCGTGTGCACTACCAACAACTTCTAAATCTTTTTCCGTTTCTAGATAAACTTGTAATGCGTGTCGAATCAGATTCTGATCGTCTGCTACCAAAAGTCGAATCATTAAAAGCTCCTGTGCAATAATATTTGGAGAACTTATTTAGCACTATTAATCCCTTCTAGAGTTCCCAAAATTCCACAGAATTAACACACTGATATTGCTGAATTTATCTTAATTATTATTACGATCGGAGTAAAGTAAATAGCTGAGTGGAATTAAATCAAAAATAGAAATATTTGAGTGTATTTCTCTCTCTGCCTCCTCTGCTTTCCTCCGTTTTATAATTAATTTCCCCTACCTACCTTATACTATGACAACTCACTCCATCGAATATACTACTAAATCTAGTACACCAGAAATTCTTTTAGGCAAATCTTTAGCTGAATTAACTGATTGGGTAAAACAACAGGGACAACCCGCCTATAGGGGAAAACAAATTTATCAGTGGTTATATCAAAAAGGAGCGCACTCATTAGCTGATATTTCTGTTTTACCGAAAAAATGGCGAGAAAATCAAACAGGTTATTCCATTGGTCGTTCTCATATTCATTATTGTAGTATTGCTCCTGATTCTACCCGTAAGTATCTCCTTCGTCTTGCCGATGGCTTAATTATTGAAACTGTAGGTATTCCTGCTGCTAAACGCTTAACAGTTTGTGTTTCTTCTCAAGTGGGTTGTCCTATGTCTTGTGATTTTTGCGCTACAGGCAAAGGAGGGTTTACCCGCAATCTTAAAGCTTACGAAATTATCGATCAGGTTCTAACTGTCCAAGAAGATTTTGGCGAAAGGGTAAGTAATGTAGTTTTTATGGGGATGGGAGAACCCTTAATTAATATTGATGAAGTTGTAGCTGCAGTTAAATCTCTTAATCAAGATGTAGGCATTGGGCAGCGATCGCTTACAATTTCTACAGTAGGATTACCTGGAAAAATCCGAGAACTTGCCCAACATAAACTACAGGTTACTTTTGCAGTTAGTCTCCATGCTTCTAACCAACAATTAAGAGAAAAATTAATTCCTAGTGCTAAATACTATCCCTTAGATACTTTACTCGATGAATGCCGAGAATATGTACGGATTACTGGTAGACGAGTATCTTTTGAATATATTTTGTTATCAGGTACTAATGATTTACCAGAACACGCCCAAGAGTTAGCTAAACACCTAAAAGGTTTTCAAAGTCACGTTAATTTAATACCTTACAACCCGATTGACGAAGCAGATTATCAACGTCCTAGTAAAAAAGCTATTCACCAGTTTCAAAATTTACTTAAAAATGAGCGTGTTGCAGTTAGTATCCGCTATTCCCGTGGTTTAGAGGCAGATGCTGCTTGTGGACAGCTTCGCTCATCTCGTATTTAGGTACAGGGGCATAAGAATTAATACCAGGAGCATAGGCTTCTATCAGTTTACCTGTGCGAGAACATTGAACCATTAAATAATCGCAATGAGAGCAAGATGTTCTAGTTATGTTGTTTTCTGAACAATTATATCTTTCTGCGCGATCGCCACAATTAGGACAATATATTATTTGTTTAACAATCATTTTTTCACCTATTATGTAAATATTTTTAATAAAATATTAAGTTATATTTCTTTTGATTTTAACTCCAAAAATTGCTATTACTTAAATAACTTATTAGCTATTATAGTTGAGCATTTTCAATTCAATTACTATGATTTTATGAACTTTTTATTATTGATCCCCGATACGAAAACATCATTTTTTATCAAAAGTTTGTATTCTAAGTTCTATCATTATTTTTAAGTATTAGTAATAATCATTAATTGATACTCTTGGTTAATTTGAGAATTATATTGACAATTCTTAGCGATCGTTAATTGCTTGAATTACTCGATCGCGATAATATGCCCACAGCTATTTAGGAAATCTTGGTTTTTTATGCAAGTTGAATGGCAAACAGTCAAAATCTATGAAGATATTGTTTATCAAAAATGGGATGGAATCGCCAAAATCACTATCAACCGTCCTCATAAACGCAATGCTTTTCGCCCAAAAACAGTATTTGAAATGTATGAAGCATTTTGTGATGCCCGTGAAGATAAAAACATTGGTGTAGTTCTTCTAACGGGTGCAGGTCCTCACACAGATGGCAAATATGCTTTTTGTTCTGGAGGAGATCAGAGTGTAAGAGGAAAAGCTGGATATCTGGATGATGAGGGGGTTCCTCGTTTAAATGTCCTCGATCTACAACGTCTGATTCGCTCTCTTCCTAAAGTAACGATTGCTTTAGTAGCGGGCTATGCTATTGGTGGTGGTCATGTTTTACATGTCATTTGCGATCTAACGATCGCAGCAGATAACGCTATTTTTGGACAAACAGGTCCAAAAGTAGGCAGTTTTGATGGCGGATTTGGTTCTAGCTATCTTGCTCGTATAGTCGGACAAAAAAAAGCCCGAGAAATTTGGTTTCTTTGTCGTCAATATGATGCCCAAGAAGCTTTAGCCATGGGATTAGTTAATTGCGTTGTCCCTGTAGATCGATTAGAACAAGAAGGAGTCCAATGGGCAAAAGAAATTTTAGCTCATAGTCCTATTGCAATTCGCTGCCTCAAAGCTGCTTTTAATGCAGATTGTGATGGACAAGCAGGTTTACAGGAATTAGCTGGTAATGCTACTTTGCTTTATTACATGACAGAAGAAGGAGCAGAGGGAAAACAGGCATTTTTAGAAAAACGTAAACCAGATTTTCGTCAATATCCTTGGCTACCTTAATCCTATGAGTAAGTAGCTAAAAGCCAAAAGCTAAAAGCTACTTTTACTGAAAAAATTGCAATTAAAAATGGATTTAGATAAAAGAGTTAATAATTGTTAGATTTGTATTTATTTGACACCTTCTCTAACTTTATTAATTTCTAAAGAAGAGTGTTTTTCAGAACAATTTAATAACAGTGAATGTTCTAGATAGAGAATTTCTTCTAAGCTTTCCCATTCTTGGTTAAATGGTGAAGAGCATAAAGAACAAGCTTTCCAGCTACTCTCTACAGGTACACCTAGCTTTTGACAAGAACCTCCTCTGCGACCCTCTGGCTTGTAGAAACGGCAAAATCGACAAGCTGATGCCAACAAATTTGCTTTTTTCATTAAGATTTTTATCTTCGGAGGATAACTTTAAATTGGATTTATATATACATTTTGCTTAATAACGCAATCCTTAATTTTGGGTTGTTAGCTATTATTCTGTAAGGCTTATAGCGATCCCCAAAGCTCATCTTTTTTTATATTCTCTTTATTATTGGTTCATATTAATATATACATGAATCACAAAATAGTATTTTTTAATACAGAAATGGAGAGGATTAATTACAGTCTTATATTTTTATAAAAGTATTGGGGATCAGAGGATATCCAGGCTGCGAATGATAGCTATTTGTTTTTAAAGTTGTTTTGATTGGAATGATTACTAGTAACAGATTGATGTTTATCTGACCACTTCTTAGCTGCACAATGACAACATAAAAACCAGCGTTTTAGCTCTCCTTCAGGAGTAGGAGATTGACACTGAGGACAAAGAGGTAAGTTAGAAGATCGCTTTTGAATTACATTCAGCCAATGTTGAAATGCTGCTTGGGGATTGTCAATGCCAGAAATATGATCGGCAGTAATGGAAGCATCTTCTCTGTTTAGGATACTCGGATGCTTTGAAGAATTATTTCGGCTATTTTGCGCTAACAGATCGCGATCGCTAGTCTGTTGCCATTGATTCACAGAAAATCGTATATCCTTAAGAGAAAACTCTAATTTGGCATTTAGCTGTTTGAGGATACTATATCTTTTTAAAGTAAGCTCTTGCGCCCAAACAGAACTAGAAGTAGCAACCCAAAGAATTTTTCTATTGACGTAAAGAAGACGAGTTTGTTGTGCTATCTCTTTACTAACTATTTTTTGCCAGCATTCAAGTAATTGGCGATGCTGTTGATACTTTTCCCAACCTGGTTTATTTGTAATTGTAGTTAGCGTTTGTTCCAAAGAGGAGAAAAACATAGTAATCTACAGTAACTGCGAACAGTATTAAAATAGCCTCCATAACGACAATAAACCAATCAACCGGTAAATCAATAAAGTGTAATAATTTAATTTTTTCGGCGATCGCTGTTACTGTAGCAATTGAGATGAGAGAAAATCAAGCCAAAAATCGACAAGATAAATCTTACAGATCTCTTGATACGCCTTCCTTAGCTGCGACTTGCCCTCGAATGGGGGAAACCACAGCAGGGTCATACCGCTTTCAGATTCGGATTCTGGCGATATATTGTTTGCTAATTTTGTTATCCTTTTCGGGGTCAGTTTTAGCAATTCGTCGAGTTTTATTATTCCGTCTTGAGAAAAGAATCGAACAAGCTATCGATCAGGAAATCAAAGAGTTTCGTTTATTGGTAGATGGAAAAGATCCCGACACTGCACAACCCTTTGGAGAAAACATTAAAGCTATTTTTAATGTATTTCTCCAACGCAACATACCAATCTCTAATGAATATACTATTGCTTTACTTCCAGATGGTTTTTATGATTCTATTCCGAAGGATTTACCACCCTCGATCGATCGAAACTCAGCCATGGTTAAATATTGGCAAAAGCTGACTTTCCCAGAACGTAGTGGAATAGGTAATCCTGACGATCGGATTGAATACTGGGCAGAGCCAATAGAGATCAATGGCAAGATCCAGGGAGTTTTTGTCGTGGCTATTGCAACTCAAAGCGAGCGTCAGGAAGTTCAAGAAGCCATGTTCACGATCATTGTAGTAACCATAATGACAATAGTAATCACCTCTTATTTAGCTTGGGTGTTTGCTGGGAAAGTTTTAACTCCTTTACGCTTACTAACTAAAACAGCGCGGGAAATTACAGAAAGTAATTTAGAACAGCGGATAGAAGTTAAGGGAAAAGATGAAGTGACTCAGCTTAGCATAACTTTTAATGAAATGCTCGATCGTCTCGAATCTGCATTTAATACCCAAAAAAACTTTCTCAATGATGTTGGTCACGAACTTAAAACACCAATTACCATTGTTCAAGGACATTTAGAATTGATGGGTGTTAGTTCCGAAGAACAACAGGAAACAAAAGAAGTAGTTTTGGACGAACTAGAACGAATGAATCGTCTGATTGATGATTTAATGTTCTTAGCCAAATCAGAGCAACCAGATTTTTTACACTTAGATAATATCCAGGTTAGTACTTTAACAGAGGAAATATTTGCCAAAGCCAAAGTTATTGCCGATCGCCATTGGCAATTAGATGAAGTTGGACAAGGCGTAATTATGGCAGATCGTCAGCGATTAATTCAGGCTATCACTAACTTAGCGCAGAATGCTACCAAACATACTCGTCCAGAAGATACCATTGCCATTGGTTCTGCTACTCGTGAAAACCAGGTTTGTTTATGGGTGCGAGATACGGGAACAGGTATTGCACCAGAAGAACAGCAGAAAATTTTTCAACGTTTTCAAACAGGATCGAATAATCGTGGCGCAAAAAGTACAGGTTTAGGACTTTCTATTGTTAAAGCGATCGCTCAAGCTCATGGAGGCAGGATTCAACTATACAGTTGTCTACATCAAGGATCGACTTTTACTCTAGTTTTACCCTTAAGAAAGTATGGATTAGTGAGTAGTAAGTAGTGAGTAGTGAGTATTGAAAGAGTTGTCTCAATTTATTACCACCGAACCACTAAATACTAGAGGGGAAGCAGGAGAGGAATTAGTTTGGAATGCGATCAAATCAGCTTTTGCTAACAGAAAATGTATAGCTTATTGGCGTTATCCCATTTTTTCACCCCAGAGAAAGTTTCGCAAAGAACCAGATATTCTCATTGCTGACTTTCAATTAGGTTTAATTATTATCGAAGTTAAAGCTATCAAAATTAACCAGATACTAAATATTCAAGGGCATTGCTGGCAATACCAAAACTATTACACTCCTTATGGTAGTCCCTATCAACAAGCAGAAAATCAACTTTTTGCTCTGTTAGAATACATCGATCGCGAACCACTACTAAACAATCAAATTCCAGCCAGAATTATTATTGCTCTTCCCCACATCACCAAAGAGCAATGGCAACAAAGAAATCTCCATCAACTTCCCACCTCCCCACCAATTCTATTTCAAGAACATCTGCATTTATCAGCGTCTATCTGCGGACAAATTCAACAAACAGCACTCCTAACACCAGGGCAAAGCCTCAACGAAACCCAATGGCAATTACTCCTCTCAATTCTTGGTGGAACACCCCTATATACCCCATCTTCTCGCCCTATTTTAGCTCCTAAACAAAGCCGAGGTAGTATTTTGCAACAAGCGCGATCGCACCTCGCTCAATTAGATTTACAACAAGAAAAAATTGGTAAACAAATACCACCAGGGGCTCAACAAATCAGAGGAATAGCTGGCTCTGGCAAAACAGTTATTCTCTGTCAAAAAGCAGCATTAATGCACCTAAAATATCCTGATTGGCACATAGCTTTTGTTTTCTTTTCTCGTAGTCTTTATCCCAAAATTATTCAGCAAATAGATCGATGGATTCGTCACTTTACTAATAATCAACAAACCTTCGATCGACATAATTCCAATTTAAAAATCCTCCATGCTTGGGGAGGAAAAACCCACCCAGGTTTTTATAGTAATCTCTGTCAATTAACCAGGCATACTCCCTTAACTGTTCAAGAAATAGAAAACCAAAAACCCAATGAAGCTTTAGGAGAAATTTGTTATCAACTGTTACAAACTAGAACTATTCCCCAAGTTTTTGATGCCATTTTAATCGATGAGGGACAAGACTTAATAGTTAATAATTGGAAGTATCAAGATAAGCAACCATTTTATTGGTTAGCCTACCAAGCATTACGTCCTGTTAATTCGATTCATCCTGAGCAAAAAAGATTGATTTGGGCTTATGACGAAGGACAAAGTTTATCTAGCCTCAAGATTTCTACTGCCAGAGAAATATTAGGAGATAAATTAGGTCATTTAGTTACAGGTCAATATCCTAATGGAATTAATAAAACAGAAATAATGTCTTGTTGTTATCGAACTCCTCAGTTGATTTTGACTGCTGCTCAAGGATTAAGTATGGGATTGTTACGTTCCCAAGGAATGCTAGCGGGATTTACTAACGCAGAAGAATGGTTAGCTATTGGTTATCAAGTAGAAGGAAAATTAGAAATTGGACAACAAGTTGTTCTTAAACATATTCAGCAGAATTCCCCCAATCTTATTTCTCAATTATGGCAAGGAAAAGTAATTGAATTTAATAGTTATTTTTCTCGTCAGCAAGAATTAACTGAGTTAACTAGCAAAATAAAATACAATCTTCGCCGTGATGGATTGCGTCCTACCCAAGAAATATTAATAATTATCTTAGGCTCTTTTAATGATGCCAAACAATTAGCAGAGCAGACAGCTAGATTCTTAATTAAGCAGGGAATTGCTATTTATCTTCCTGGTAGTAGCAATTATAATCTTCTCCCTACTGAATCAAACCAATATCACGCTAATCAATTTTGGTATGAAGGAGCAATAACTATTACCACAATTCATCGTGCCAAAGGACAAGAAGCGGATATGGTTTATGTAATTGGTGCAGATTTTATTGCCAAAAACGAAAGTAATATTTATCTACGTAATCAATTGTTGGTAGCTTTAACTAGAGCAAGAGGCTGGGTGAATCTTAGTGGCATAGGAGATTATTCTTTTTACGCTGAAATAAAACAAGTAATAGCAAGTAAAGATACATTTAGTTTGACCTGGCAAGGTTTACCAAAAAGAACTCTGAGTGTGAGCGATCGCGATAACCTCTTAACCAGTTTTGCCTTGGGTAGAAAAAACTTCCGTTCTGCCAACTTACAAAAAATCAATTTAGCAGGAGTCAATTTAGCCAATATCAATTTAATTGAAGCTAATTTACAACAAGCTAACTTAGAAAACACTCAACTACCAGGAGCAAAATTAATAGGCGCGAATTTAAGTAATGCTAATCTCAAGGGTGCAAATTTAAGCAAGGCAAAATTAATAGGCGCAAATTTAAGTAATGCCAATTTAACCAATGCCAATTTAACCAATGCAGATTTAACTAATGTTAACTGGGGAAATTTGCAGTAATTCAGTAATTAGCAATCAGTAATCAGTAATCAGTAATTCCAAACAAAATATAAAATCTGGCTACCAAGTGAAAATACGCCAATATAACTGAAGAGTTAGTTCGGCAATCCGTATTTCCCCCGTCTACTACTGATAACCATTTTTGGTTCATCATAAAAGTAATGTGGGTGTAGTTATCTAAAATAGCATAACCCCGTTAAGTTAAACGTAAAGATAGTACAAGTAAACTAAAGTTAAGCTCCCAATAATTAAGTTGAACTTTTGGCAATAGATTTACGTCTATATAACTAGTTGAATTTATATCTTAATAAGTGCAACTACTTTGTCAAAAGGCATCCTTGACTAAAAGGATGAGTGAATGACTTAGATAAAAAGCAAAAAATTAACAAAGTAAATTTGTTCAATTTTATCGGTGCAAGACTTTTAATAAGTTTCAAGGAGTCACAACTGTACAGATGCCCAAAGCCAAAATCAACAAAGAAAACAAAAAAGCAAACTACTCGGCAGATATGGTTAGAACCTATCTGCACGAAATTGGTAGGGTGCCTCTGCTAACTCATGAACAAGAAATTGTTTTTGGTAAGCAGGTACAGAAAATGATGACCCTGTTGACAAAAAAAGATAAATTAGAGAAAAAGCTTGGGTTAGAGCCAAGTCTGAAGGAGTGGGCTGATGAAGCTCAAATGAGTGAGGTAGAACTCAACAGGGCTGTACAACAAGGGCAGCGAGCCAAAAGAAAAATGATTGAAGCCAATTTGCGCTTGGTAGTGGCGATCGCCAAAAAGTATCAAAAGCGCAATATGGAATTTCTCGATTTAATTCAAGAAGGTAGTTTAGGCTTAGAAAGAGGTGTAGAAAAATTCGATCCCACTAAAGGATATAAATTTTCTACTTACGCCTACTGGTGGATACGTCAAGCGATAACCCGTGCGATCGCCCAACAAGCCCGCACTATTCGTCTTCCCATTCACATTACAGAGAAACTCAATAAAATCAAAAAAACACAAAGAGAACTATCGCAAAAGTTAGGGCGTAGCCCCAATCCTGGGGAAATTGCTCGTGAATTAGAGCTAGAACCTGCTCAAATTCGTGAATACCTCAGCATTGCTCGTCAACCTATCTCTCTGGATGTAAGAGTTGGTGATAATCAAGATACTGAACTATCAGAACTTTTAGAAGATGATGGAGTTTCTCCTGACGGTTATGCTACTCAAGAATTATTGCGACAAGACTTATATAATCTCATGGCAGATTTAACTCCTCAACAGCAAGAAGTAATTTCTTTACGTTTTGGGTTAAATGATGGTAAAGAATTATCTTTGGCAAAAATAGGTCAAAGAATGAATCTCAGTCGCGAAAGAGTTCGTCAGCTGGAACATCAGGCATTAGCCCACTTACGTAGAAGAAGGGCAAATGTCCGCGAGTATATGGCTAGTTAAGAAGAAACTCACGAAGGGAAAAAACATTGATTTTTTCCCTTTTATTGTTTAAATTAAGGTAATTTTAATAATTCACTTGGAGAAAACATAGTTTTCTTTACAGTCTATAATTCGCTATTATGTGACTGAATTTATATCTTGTTCTATGGTTAAAAATAGGCAATTAAGTGCCCCTGCTAAATATCCTAGTATTTTAGCGGGGGTACGTGGCACAATAACCATCGTATCTTACCAAGTGGTCTGGAACGGTGTCAGCTAGACCGAAGTTGATCTCCGTTATACTATCGCTTTGCCGATAGTGACTGGTGTTCTCTAGTCAAAAATGTGGTGTAGGAGTGAATAATGACACTATTAAATGGAACTTTTAATGGGAAAGAAAGTAAAAATTCTTCTCTTGTGAGGAATGGGAATCTTAGTTCTCTAACTTTATCTCCCAATACCGAGGCAATTCAAAATTGGTTAATCAGTAGATTAGCTCAATCTCTAGAAATTGAACCTCATGCAATAGACATTCACAAAGATTTTAGTGAATACGGTTTAGATTCGGTAGAAGCAATTAATCTCTCAGGAGAATTAGAAGGCTTTCTTGGCTGTCGGCTTTCTCCAACTCTATTGTGGGACTACCAAAATATTCATGCTTTAGCTCAATACTTGGCGGAAACAACTCCGACTATCGATAAGATTAATTCTTCTGCTAGGCTGGATATCCTACCACCTATTCCCAGAAAAACCCCCTCTTCGTCTGTCAAAATTGAAACCGAGAGAGATAGTTTATCTAGCCGAGAAATACCCCCAGAATACTATCGTTTTGATTGCTCTCCAGAATATAAAAAACTACAACAACAGATAGAGCAAGTAAACTCTTTAGGTAATGGTCATCCCTTTTTTGTACCTCAAGAACGAATAGTTAATGATACTACTAAGGTTGATGGTCGAGAACTAATCAATTTTGCTACCTATAATTATATTGGGATGTGTGGCGATCCTCTAGTGTCTCAGGCAGCCCAAGAAGCGATCGATCTTTATGGGACTTCTGCTTGTGCTAGTCGTTTGATCTCAGGAGAAAAACCCATTCATCGTGAATTAGAACAAGAAATTGCCAGCTTCTTAGGGGTAGAAGACAGTATTGTTTTAATTGGTGGTCATGCTACCAATGTAACTACTATTGGTCATTTATTTGGCAAAAATGACTTGGTTATCTATGACTCTCTTAGTCATAATAGTATTCTTCAGGGTTGCTTTCTTTCTGGAGCAAGCTTGGTTTCCTTTCCTCATAATGATGCATCCGCATTAGAGAAAATTTTACGCGATCGTCGTCATCGCTATCAAAAAGTCTTAATCGTCATTGAAGGAGTTTATAGTACGGATGGAGATATTGCCGATTTACCTAAATTTATAGAACTTAAAAAACTCTATAAAACTTTTTTAATGGTAGATGAAGCTCATTCTATTGGTACAATCGGCAAGCATGGACGAGGCATTGGCGAATTCTTTGCCATAAATCCTCATGATGTAGATTTGTGGATGGGAACTCTTAGCAAATCTTTTGCTAGTTGTGGTGGTTATATAGCCAGTTCTCATGCTCTAGTAGAATATCTTAAATATACCGCTCCTGGGTTTGTTTTTAGCGTGGGTATGTCACCGCCCAATGCAGCAGCTACTTTAGCTGCTATTCGCGTACTAAAAGCTGAACCAGAAAGAGTTAGTCGTCTGCAAGCAAGAGCCAAATTATTTTTAAGATTAGCTCAAGCAAAAGGATTAAATACAGGAATGAGTAAAGACTCTCCTGTAATTCCCATTATCGTGGGTGAGTCTCTTAAATCGATCCAGCTTTCTCAAAATCTATTTAAACGGGGTATCAATGTTCCCTTTATGATTTACCCCTCAGTACCACAAAACGAAGCTCGTTTACGCTTTTTTGTTACCTGTAATCATACAGAAGAACAAATTCGTTTTACAGTAGATACTCTGGCCGAAGAGATGGCTCAACTTTAAGTCTAGTAAAGTAGTAACAAGTTATAGCTTGTGCTTACTTAAGTTATGATAAGAGACGTAATATAATATTAAATATTACGTCTTTTTTTATGGATAATTTTTGATTTAAAAATTATCTTGAAATTAGAATATTTAAAGAATATATATAAACTAAAAACTCAATTATTATTGGGGTAAAAAAGCTAGTGAACTTTAAGCAGTGTTGGGGGTTTTCTCTACTAATTATTTCCTTATTTGTTCTTTGGCAAATTCGTCAACTACTATTGTTAATCTTTACAGCAATTATTTTAGCAACTGCTTTAAATCGTCTAGTTAAATGGTTTGAAAAATTCAATATTACTCGTTCTTTAGCTCTTAGTATAACTCTTAGTTTAAGCTTATTGAGTGTTGTTTTATTTATCTGGCTAATTATCCCTCCTTTTATTCAACAGTTTCAAAACCTAATTGAATTATTACCCTCAGTCTGGAATAAAGTAGATAGAGAAATCGATCTATTTCAACAAAAGTTGCCAGAATTTTTACCACCTTTACCTAGTAGAAAAGATTTAATTGCTCAGTTACCATCTTTGCAAGAATTATTAGCTAATTTTTTCTCATTCTTTTCTAATTCTTTGACTATCATCTTGCAGCTTATCTTAGTCTTTGTGTTAACTATAATGATGCTAGTTGAGCCTAAAAGATATCGACGATTATTACTAACTCTTTTTCCTTCTTTTTACCGCAGAAGAGCCGACAAAATATTAACCAAATCAGAAACAGCATTAGGTAATTGGCTGAGTGGTATTGCTTTAAATTGTCTATTTATTAGTATTACTAGTGGTATTGGTTTAGCTATTATTCAAGTTCGTTTAGTCTTAGCTCATGCACTTTTAGCAGGAATATTAAATTTTATTCCTAATATCGGCCCTGCTCTTAGTGTTATCTTTCCTTTAATGATTGCTGTTTTAGAAGCTCCTTGGAAAATTTTGGCAGTGATTATTTGGTACTTTATTATTCAAAATTTAGAAACTTATTGGTTTTCTCCTACAGTTATGGCAAAGCAAGTATCTTTATTACCTGCACTAACTTTAACTGCTCAAATCTTTTTTGCGAAAACTTTAGGTATTCTTGGTTTATTACTCGCTCTTCCTTTAACAGTTGTAGTTAAAACTTGGATTGAAGAAGCTTTTATAAAAGATATATTAGACCAGTGGAGAATTTCTACCTGGTAATCAAATTATAGGAAATGTAAAAAAGAAGTCTCCCCCACACGGAAGACTTCTTTTACTAACTATTTAAAAAGATGTTTGCAAATCAAGCTTACTGCTTATTTCTAAACCTTAGCCGTTGATGGAAGGAGCAGTTAAAGCTACAGGAGCTTGCTCGCCACTAGCCAAGTCTAAGGGGAAGTTGTGTGCATTTCTTTCGTGCATTACTTCAAAGCCAAGGTTAGCACGGTTTAAGATGTCTGCCCAAGTGTTCACTACGTGCCCTTGAGAATCCATGATGGACTGGTTGAAGTTGAAGCCGTTGAGGTTGAATGCCATGGTGGAAATCCCCATTGCAGTGAACCAAATACCGATTACTGGCCATGCACCTAAGAAGAAGTGCAAGCTACGGCTGTTGTTGAAGGATGCATATTGGAAAATTAAACGTCCAAAGTATCCGTGTGCTGCTACGATGTTGTAGGTTTCTTCTTCTTGTCCGAACTTGTAACCGTAGTTTTGAGATTCGGATTCAGTTGTTTCACGAACTAAGGAGGAAGTTACCAAAGAACCGTGCATGG
>JASJDI010000096.1 GCA_030065155.1 Xenococcaceae cyanobacterium MO_188.B29 | reverse complement strand
CTTTACTTTCTATGTTTAGTGATGAAGAAATTAGTCAGGGAATAAAAGAGATGAAAGAAAAATATTCAGAGCAATTAACTCTTGATTTTAACGATGTTTTTGTTTTTATCAAAGGTCAAAAATAAGGTTGTCTTTTTACCCCTTTCAATCCAGGATGTTGTCTTTCAACTGGTCATCAATCTCCAAAAATTCACTCTCATCGATAAATTCTTGCCAAGTATCCAAGGTAGTGCCAAGGGATTGCTCTAAATCAGTTCTAGCGTTGAGATAGTTAATTATGGCATTGAGTTCAGTATTTTGGGCTGCTACCACTGCATCTTGCTGGGATGTAACCTGAAAGATATCTACTCCATCTCTACCTAGTCGGTATAGCTCCTGAACAATTTCTAATCTTTGTTGGGCTAGTTCTCTTGCCTGTCGTGCTTTGGGAATGGCAGCAAAATTGGAATTCACGTCATTTACCCTATCTGTTATCTCAATTTTGATTGTTTCTGTGACATCTTCTAAAGTATTCTGACTTTGTAATAGCTGGACACGCCCACTTTCAAAAGCAGTTTTGAGAGATTGGTCTTCAAAGGTGCGAGTCAATTCTAAACCAGCAGTTGCTTGAGCATTATCTCCTAAACTGAGATCGCTAACTAAATCTAGGCTCAATCTGCGATTATCTTTTGGTTCGAGCAGATTGAGTTGAGCAATATCCACATCTCGCTTAGCTTGTAAGTAGTCTGGTCTTTGACTGTAAGCTATTTGTAGTAATCCTTCTCGATTTAGAGCGACCTGACGAAGTAAATTCTCATCTCGCAAAGCCTCTATACTTTCTTGAGGCACTACGATATTTAGGTTTTCATCGGTATCGATAATCTCCAGTACATCGGAATTAGCTTGGGATAAAGTGTTGAGTGCATTTAACAACTGTTCTTCTGCTGCTGCAACAGAAGCTTCTTGCTGTACCAAGTCTGCTCTCGATCTTCTCCCTGCTTCCACTAAAGCTCTCTGTATCTCTAAATCTCTGAGTCTAGAGTTCAAAGAATTTTGCTGAATTTTTACTCCTTCCTGAGCCTCAACTAGACTACGATAAGCTCTGATTGCTTGGGTAATTTCGTCGATTAAGGACTGTTTTAGCTCCAAAATACGGTTAGTATCAGTCAAACGAGCCGATATAACCGAAGCTCGATTTACTTTAGTTCCTGCTCCTCGTATAAATGGTTGTCTAATTTCTAATCTAACTGAATTGAAGTCAGCTAGAGGGTCTGCGGTAAGAGTAATATTTGTACCAAGGGGAGTTAGTAAACTAGCACCAACCTCTAAACTAGAGTCGACATTATCTTCATCGGAGTCATCATCAAAGCTTAGAGCAGAATTATTGCTTGAACGATCTGTCCCAAAATCAAAACTATCACTAGAAGTTAAGTTTTCTCGCACTGAGACGGAAAAGTTAGGCGTTACAGTTGGGGTAAACTTACTTTCAGCTTCGATTAACTGTTGTCTTTCAATAATTCGGTTGAGGCGGTTGTTTTTCAGGGTACGGTTATTTTCTACTACCAGTTGGACAATATCGTTTAGCCTTAGTTCTACTGTTCTAGTGTTAAGTCGATCGCTCTGGGGAGTTGGAGGATCGTTGGTATTCTGTGCCAGGATAGCTTTAGCAAAGGGAAAGCCTCCCATAACGCCCAATGTTAGCAGGAGTAAGATTTTCAGAGCAAGCGATCGACCTGGTGAAAAATAGCGATCGCACTTTAAATTAAAAATAGCTCGATTTACTAACTTTTCGCTCATAAATTGCTGATTAATCTAATACACATCTAATCAATAAATTGGCATAATCTTTTAAAAACCAAAACCCTGACCTCTTACTTCACGTTAATTAGTCCTTAATGCTTGAATGACATCGACTCGACTAGCTTTAAGTGCGGGCAGAAAACTTGCTCCTACTCCTACTAATAAAGCGGAACTTAGAGAAAGAGTAGCCCGTTGCTTAGAAAACTGATAAGGAGCTTCAATGAATTTGGTGGTAGCGGTAACTGTTAAACTATGGACTGTGGCGATCGCAATAGCTCCTCCTACCAGACTAAGTATAGTTGCTTCGAGAATAAACTGGAGCATTACTTCCGAGCGTGTTGCACCAATTGCCCTGCGCAAACCAATTTCTGAAATACGTTCCGTTACTGAGGCGATCGAGATATTGGCAATTCCCACCCCACCGATGGATAAAGCAACCAGTGCTACTAGGGTAAGGGCTGCTGCTGCCGTTTCTTGTAGTTCTTTTTCTCTCAATAAATCGTCGGTATTGTCTTGCATATATATAATTGCTTTGGGATGACGTTGATTTAGCAACTTTTCTATCTGCTCTTTCATCTGGGGTATTTCTTCTAATTGATAAGAGCTAATCTGAAGCACGTTAAAAGTAAATCCTCCTCCCACAACCTCAGCAAAAGTTTCGGGCAACCAAACAGTACCAGAAGATTCAAAATCTGTGCCACTAGATTTAGATTCTGTCACCCCAATTACGGTTAGGCGCGTACCATTACTATAAATAGCCTTGCCAATAGGATTCTGTCCCTGAAACAGAAGAGTTGCTAGTTTCTGGTCGATTATGGCTACAGGACGATATTGATCAAAATCAGCAGAACTAAAAAACCGTCCTTGCAACATTCTCCTTCCAGTTGTCTCAATATAATTAGCAGAAACTCCCATAAACTGAAGCTCAGTTGCCTCTTTATCCTCAAATTGCACTGAATTGAGAAATACTTGACTCAGAGAACTAATAGAGCGAATACTCGGAATATTTTTTTTGAGTGCTTGTTCATCTTCTTCATCTAAACGTTCCATGCCAAAACTTCCTTGAGAGCGTAAATAAGGTACTACATAGGGCTTATCTCGCTCTGCTAACTTGGCTCGAATTTGGGCATTGGTAATACCACCGATATTTAAAGTAGCACTAACCGCAGCAACACCCATAAACACCCCCAACATTGTCAGCCCAGAACGTAGAGGATTACCATAAAGAGATTTACAAGTGATGGTAACTAGATCGTGAAGAGAAATGGTCATAATTACTGATTACTGATTACTGATTACTAGGGTGCAAGGCTTGCGCCCCTACTCCCTACTCCCTACTCCCTACTTAAACTTAGGGATTTGTTTGTAAGGGAGTGCCAGGGGTTAGAGGTTGGTCGGGTGAAGGTAGAACAATCTGTTCTCCTGCTTGCAATCCAGAAGTCACCTCAACTAATCGTAAGCCTTCTAAACCAAGGGTGACTGGCTGTTTTTTTGCCTGACCCTTAGCATCTTTGACCCAAACAAAGGGTTGAGGGTCGGTATTTTGTAATGCTTCTAGGGGTAAAGTAACTACATTTTTTCTCTGCTCTAAAACAATTTCTACATTTACTTGACTACCAGGAATCAAGGTTTCACTGGGTTTATCCAGCACTACCAAAGCATCTACTTTTGCCTGATTACCCGATCTTCCACCAAAAGAAGAAGAATTGTTAGAATCAGTTGTTGCTTGGGGAGACAAACTAATAACTCTTCCCATAAAAAGCTGAGGATTGGGCCCAATCACACTAACACGGGCAACCTGATTGAGATTTACTTTAGCAGCATTAAGGGTAGTTAACTGTAGTTTAACCATTTCTTGTTCGGGATCTCCCAGAGTCAGTAACTCAGTGTCTGTTGTAATCCCATCTCCGTTTTTGACCTGAACATCTAAAACTACCCCGTTAATGGGAGAAGTGACTAAGCGGTCTCTCAATTTTTGTTGGATATTCTCTAACTTATCTAGACCATGTTGCCAATCTAGTTCGGCTTTTTTTAGTTCTACTAGAGCATCACTTAATTCTGATTTAGTTGTATCTAGCTGTTCGCGATCTTGTTCGAGTTCAGATTCAGAAATAAAACCTCTTTCCAGTAATTCTACCGATTCTTGGACTTTAGCTTCTCTATTTCGGACCTTTTGTCGTGCTTCAGCTACTTTTTCTTTACTTCTCTCTAAAGAAAGTTGATTTTTAGTATTTTCTAACTCCTGGTCTTGCTCTTGAGCTTGAGCATCGCGATCGCGTAAGATTAGTAGAGTTTCGCCAGCCCTTACTTTCTCCCCTTCGGTTACTTTAACCTGTTCAACAGTTGCGTTCTCCCCTGGAGATTTTAGGGTCTGCTGTCCACCCAACTCGATTGTGCCACTTTCGGAAACGGTAATCTCTACATCACCTTTCTGTACTGGCATTAAGCTAACTGTTATTGGTTCGGTTGGCTGTCTCAGATAATAGCTATAGCCAAACCACCCTCCAATAGCTAATATTGCCAAAAAACCCGACCAAACTAAGAATTTAGCTCCAGAACGATACTTTTTCTTAGGTACTGGTAATATATCTGATTTTTTCTTAAGCTCTATCTTGGTTGGCTTTGCTGGCTCTAATCTAGATAATTTTTTAGTATTATCGGCAAGCTGAACTTTTTTTAATAACTTACTGCCAAAATAAGAATATCCTTTATAAACAGAGTTAATTGCCGTTATTAAATCCTCAATAGGAGTATTTTTGAGAACATAACCATCTGCTCCTGCTGCCATAATTTGCTGCACGTATTCTTGGTTTTCGTGACTGCTCAATACTAAAACTTTACAGTCGGGAAATCGCTGCTTGATAATTGATGTAGCTTTAATGCCATTCATTTTGGGCATTTCGATGTCGATGGAGATTACATCTGGTTTTAAAAATTCTACTAAAGCGATCGCTTTCTGACCGTCACTGGCAGTTCCCACAACTTGGATATTGCTCTGAGAAGACAAAACCTGCTGTAATTTATACTGGATAATTTTCTGGTCATCAACTAGCAGAATCTTAATTTTCGGGGAAACAGGGACTTGAGATTGCAGTTTAGTTTGATTAGATTGCAGTGAGGTTTGATTATTACGCAGCATTTTACCTACAAAGTTTATTTTCGTTAGAGTTAAGTTTTTGTAGACACTGCCCTAATCAAAGATTTAATTGCTGAGTACTGAGATAATAATAGAGATTACGGTTTACCATAAGTCGCTCGTGAGTGCCCATTTCTAAAATATTAACGCGATCGAATACGACGATGAGGTCTGCTTCAAGTATTTTTGAAAGTTGTTGAGCAACAGTAAAGATAGTACGATTAGGCGCAGCCTGCCAGCTTTGCTAATCGTTAACATCTTGGTTAATATTATCCAAGACGATAGCTTCGGTTTCATTATCTAAAGCAGAAGTGGATTTAGCAGTTCCTTCAAGTCGGCGGTAGTCGCTACAACGGGGGGAACCCCCGCAACGCGCTACCTTGGGAACCCGCCCAACGGACTGCTTCACCGCGTCGGCGCAAGAGGTGCGACCCTGCGCCACCTGAGGGCGCAAAGGAACGCGCACCTAGCAAGGGAATGCGCACCGAGGGAAACCCGCCCAACGGACTGGCTTGGGAATGCTGCCCAAGAGAGGCGAGGTTTCCTCGCCATAGGAAAGCGCACCAAGAAAGGAGCAAGGTAATTTCTTCCTTGTCTACCGTGTCCTCCTTGTCCTCCTTGTCCCTTTTTTCCAAGACTTTTGGTTTATCTTGATTATCTCAAAGCGTATTTACCATCATCAGAATTCTTAACCTTGCAAATTTTGGTTTGGTTTTTACAAGTTCATCCTGCTATCTAGTAATGAAAACAGATAAAAATAACCCTAAACTCAGTAGCAATCCACTAAAAAAGTGGAGATTAACGGCAATAAATTTACAATTATTAACTTTATTGGGCTGATCGTGATACTGCTTGACATGATTGCTCAATTGATAAGCCAGGGGAAGACTAGCAAATATTAAGAGGGTAAGCCAAGATAAGTAGTTCAAGACTACTAAAATAAGAGTCACAGCATAAATACTACCAGTCAACCAGTTTAAGACAGTTACTCCTCTAGCTGTCCCCAAACGAACAATAGGCGATCGCTTTCCCGCAGCAAGATCATCTTCTACTTGATGAAAATGGGAACAAAATAAGATGATTGAAGTGCTGACCCCGATAATACTCGAAGTAATTAAAGCTGATAAAGAAAAAGATTGAGCTTGGGAGTAATAAGCTGCTGAGACTGCACCAGGACCAAAAGCAAAAAAACAAATTATCTCTCCCAATCCTAAATAACCTAAACGGAAAGGTGGCCCTTGATAACTATAGCCCAACATACAACACAAGATTACAATACCTATTACTGTCCAGTCTTTTTGCCACCAGCAAATAGTAATAATTCCTAAAATACCGAGAAAAAGAGACAAATTACTCAACCAAAACACTAAATCTCGGTTACCTGTTAGGTTTACAACCGAATGAGCCTTATTAATATCAATACCTGTATCGGAATCAAAAACATCATTACTGAGATTTAACCAAGCAATAATCAGAATAGCTGCACCTAAAAAAGTAAAAAATATTTGGGAATTAAAAATATGAGTTTGAGCAAAAGCTATGGCTGTACCTACTGTGATGGGAATAACCGCCACGCTATACATAGGTGGTTTGATAGCAGCGAGCCAAAGTTGCCGATTTTCTTCCTTAATTAGCTTAGTAGTCATTGATAGATATATTTTGTTGTCGATCGCGTTACTGGACAAGAGGCTACCAGCCTTGAGTAGTAATTAGAGACTATTTTGTACCCTAACAGGTCTTAAACAATTGTGTTGACATTGTTTCATGAAAGTTTATGATACTGAGGATGATTCATTTTTTAGGTGAATTTCTGATAGGCTGGACAATAGTGTGTTGAGCTTGGACTACTCTTCCAGACTGCTTTAACTTAATTGCTTGTTGCCGTTAGGAATATTTTTGGGAATGACTTATAATCAATATTACCTATTTTGGCTTAGTAGAAACTAATTAAAAAGTAATTTTTAAACACATTTTATACTTCTGTTAGCTTTCTTTTAGCATGACACAATCAAAAATATCCATGCCCGTCATCTTTCAGACAAATGATTTTATTCAAAACACTAGAGAATTAAAGTCCAATTTCGATCACCAGGAACAATTTCAGGTAACAGATAAAACTAGAATTGTTAGTTTTTCTCAGAAGATTCCACTGATCGATCCCCTGGCTTTTTTACAGCAATTTGCTCAACCTAATTCTCTTCATTTTTACTGGGAAAATCCTGCTAAACAGGAAGCTATTGCTGCTTGTGGAGTTACAAAAAAAATCACTATTAAGTCGCGGGATAGATTTACTATAGCCAAAGATTTTATTCAAACTTGTTTGAAACAAACAATCAGAAAAGGTGAGCATAATATAACTGGTTCTGGACCTTATATTTTTTGTAGCTTTACTTTTTTTCCTGAATGCAATAAAAGTTATTCCCCTTTCCCAGCAGCAACAATTTTCTTACCTCGTTTTCAAGTAGTCAAGAAAAATAAAAGCTGTATCTTTATTGTTAATTTACCCGTTAATAGTAATGAAAAAACTCAAACTATCACGGAAGAAATCAGGCAAAAAATAGCTGTATTTGATTGGTCAAATCAAGAAGAAATTAAGATAGATCTAAATTTAGATAACAAATTTCAAAAAAGTAATAACTCATCACAAGATAATCCCAACTATTTTAAGTCAGTAGTTACTTCGGCATTAAACTCGATCGCCGTGGACGAGTTGAGCAAAATTGTAATTGCTCATACCACTGATGTCCATTCTCCAGTTCCTTTTAGGATAATTGAATCTCTTAATAATTTACGCCAACGCCATCCAGACTGCTACATTTTTTCTACTAGCAATGGCAAGGGACAGAATTTTATCGGTGCTAGCCCTGAACGCTTAATTAGCATCCAAAATCAACAATTAGTAACCGATGCCTTAGCAGGTTCTGCCCCTAGAGGCAAAACAACGGCGGAAGATGTTCAGTTAGCTAATTTACTGCTTAAGAGTCGCAAAGAAAAACGAGAGCATCAAGCAGTTAGTGATTTCTTACTAAAACGCTTACGTCAACTAGATTTAAAACCACAACAACTACCACTACAATTATTACAATTATCTAATATTCAGCATTTATGGACACCAATTTATGCTCACTTACCTAAGGATATCGATCCCCTAGACATTGTTGCTCATTTACATCCTACTCCTGCGGTTGCTGGTGTATCTACAGAAATTGCTTGTGAACGAATTCGTTGTTATGAAAAATTTGATCGCTCTTTATATGCTGCGCCTTTGGGCTGGGTAGATCATCAAAGTAATTGTGAATTTATTGTGGGAATCCGTTCGGCTTTAATTGATGGCGATCGCGCTAGACTGTATGCTGGAGCAGGGATTGTTTCTGGTTCTAATCCTGATAAGGAATTTGCCGAAATTCAACTCAAATTGCAATCTTTACTCAAAGCGTTAGTTTAATGCTCGACTTTCGCAATGTTAACACTCTGTGGGGATCGGTTTTAGTCGAAACTTTTCATCGTCTAGGATTGACTACAGCTATTATTTGTCCTGGCTCTCGTTCTACTCCTTTAACTGTTGCTTTTGCCCAACATTCTTATCTTGAGACAATTCCCATTCTCGATGAACGTTCTGCTGCTTTTTTTGCTTTGGGTATAGGTAAAAAACTTGGTCAACCAATAGTGTTAGTGTGTACTTCGGGTACGGCAGGAGCTAATTTTTACCCTGCAGTTATAGAAGCTAAAGAAAGTCATGTACCGTTAATCATTTTAACTGCCGATCGCCCGCCTCAATTGAGGAATTGTCATGCAGGGCAAACTATCGATCAACTCAAACTCTATGGCAATTATCCCAACTGGCAAGCAGAATTAGCTTTACCCGTAGCAGATTTAGCTATGCTGCGCTATCTAAGGCAAAATATTATTCATGCTTGGGAGCGAGCATCCTTTCCTATTAGAGGAGTGGTTCATCTCAATTTACCTTTTGATGAACCTCTTGCCCCCATAATTCAACCAGAAATAGCAGATTTTAAAGCCAAATTCCCTATACAAGAATTTTTTAGCCATATTTCTACACCTATTGTAGGGGCGGTTCGTGAGATAGTTGCGTTGCGGGGGTTTCCCCCGTTGAGCAAACTGTCGAACCCCAAGGGCGAACCGCCCCTACACCTCGATATTAATCAATGGAGATCGAAACAAAAGGGAATCATTATCGCTGGTTTAGCCCAACCAAACAAAGCCGAAACTTATTGTCAGGCGATCGCTTATCTTAGTCAAATTCTCCAATTTCCTGTTTTAGCAGAAGCTCTTTCTCCGCTCAGAAACTATGCTTCCCTCAATCCCTATCTAGTTTCTACCTACGATTTAATTCTCAGGAATACTTCTCTAGCCGAACAATTAATCCCAGAAATAGTCATTCAAATTGGTGAACTACCTACCAGTAAACAGTTACGCTCATGGTTAGGTAAAATCAAAGCTCAACGATGGATTATTGAACCAACTTCGGAAAATTTTGATTCTCTTCATGGCAATGCTATTCATTTACGATTTTCTGTCGAGGAATTATCTACTTATTCAGCCAAGGAATTTTTACCCAATAAATCTTCAACAAATTATTTAAAACAATGGCTTAAAGCAGAAAATAGTGTAATCCAAGCTATTAGAAATAATATGGATTCTTTGTCATTCTTATATGAAGGCAAAACTGCTTGGTTACTATCTCAGTACTTACCTCCGAACACACCATTGTTTATTGCCAATAGTATGTCAGTACGCAATGCGGAGTTTTTTTGGCAACCCAATGATGGTCAAGTAATTCCTTATTTTAATCGTGGGGCTAATGGAATAGATGGCACTTTATCTACTGCCTTGGGTATAGCTCATCGCCATCAGAGTTCAGTGCTCTTAACTGGAGACTTGGCTTTACTCCACGATACTAATGGTTTCTTAATTAATAATCACTTTCAGGGACATTTAACTATTATTCTGATTAATAATAATGGTGGGGGCATTTTTGAAATGCTTCCTATTTCTCAGTTCGATCCCCCCTTTGAAGATTACTTTGCTACTCCTCAAGCAATTAATTTTGAAAAATTATGTCTCACCCATACAATTGGATATCAACTAATCAAAAATTGGCAACAGCTTCAGCAATTAATTAATCCTTTACCCCAACAAGGAATTAGGTTATTAGAGTTACAAACTAATCGAAAATCTGATACTCTTTGGTTAAAAAGTAATTTGCCTAAATTTGCTGAAAATATTTGAAAATATTATTGAAAAATTGTAACCAAGAAAAATAAACCTGCTACTAAGCTAAAAAACATATGATTTAGATAGAAAAAACTGTTAAGCTAATCAAATGACAATTAAAGTTTAATTACAAGATTAAAGCTCTTCACAAGGTGTTGAAGGTTGATTAATAGAAGATTAGGTATTTATGGGAAGCGAAAGGATTACTTTACTCTCCAGTCGAGAAATAGATAAAATGCGTCGTGCAGGCAGTTTAGCTGCCAAACTTCTAGATCATTTAGAACCAATGGTGAAACCAGGAGTGAGTACCCTAGAAATCAATGATGAAGCAGAAAAATGGACGCAAGCCCATGGTGCAGTGAGTGCGCCCTTAGGCTATGGACCTAAAAATAATCCTTTTCCTAAATCTCTTTGTACTAGTGTGAATGAAGTAGTTTGCCACGGTATTCCTAATGCGAAACAGATTCTACAATCAGGAGATATTATCAATATTGATGTAACCCCTATCTTAGATGGTTATCATGGTGATACATCAAGAACTTTTTTTGTCGGGACTCCTTCTCCTACTGCTAAAAAACTGGTAGAAGTAACCAAGGAATGTTTACATCGGGGTATTGCTGCAGTTAAGCCAGGCAATAGAATCGGTGATATTGGTGCTGCTATCCAAGAATATGCTGAAGCCAATGGTTTTTCCGTGGTTAGAGATTTTGTTGGACATGGTGTGAGTCATATTTTTCATACCGCGCCCCAAATTCCTCATTATGGTAGGGCAGGTAAAGGCAAAAAGCTCAAACCTGGCATGGTATTTACCATTGAACCAATGATTAATGAGGGTACTTGGGAAGCTGTCATCCTCGAAGATGGTTGGACAGCAATTACTAAAGATGGTAAGCTTTCTGCCCAATTTGAGCATACGATCGCGGTAACTAAAGATGGTGTACAAATTTTAACCTTACCAGATTAGTAGGGGCGAACGGCCGTTCGCCCCTACATTACGTTGGTCGAACTCGCTTACCCACATGTTCTGAACGGCGAACATTAAAACAACACCAATCTTTTCTTTTCCATAAAGCAGCAACAGTCCAGCCTTGCCCTTCTACTATATCGGCGATCGCCTGTGCCTGGTCAAGGAGTATCCCACTCAAGATTGCCCAACTATCCTCATGAGTACAGAGATCGAAGAGGGGAAATAAATCAATAACGGTTTCTGCCAAAATATTACAGATAACCCCATCAAAAGCCTGATGTCCAGATTCTTCCATTAACTCCTCGATACTACCCTGAGTGATCACTAAACGCTGGCGGTCTATTTGATTAAGTTGACAATTACTACGACTAGCTTTTACTGCCAGGGGATCGGTATCTACTCCGTATACTTTTTTAGCCCCCAAAAGAACCGAACCTATAGACAAAATACCAGAACCACAGCCAATATCTGCAATGGTTTGAGCTTCTGCGTTCTCGTATAAACGCATTTCTAAAGATTCTAGACACAGTTGCGTTGTAGGATGAGAACCTGTTCCAAAAGCTGTTCCTGGGTCTAGACGTAGTATTAGTCTTTCCTCTTCTGTTGGCATTTCTAGCCAAGCAGGATAAACCAAAAAGCGATCGCCTATTTTGGTTGGTTGCCAATATTGTTTCCAACTACTTGCCCAATCTTCTTCATCAATCAAATGCCATTGAATTTGAGGAGATGAAGCTTCCATTAAAATCGCATCTTGATTCAACCACAAAGATAAAGCTGCTAAATCAAGCAACCGTACTGCAATTTCAGGAATATAGGCTTTGATCAAAGGACAATTTTCCTTGATCTGGGTAGCCGTTCCCGAACAACCAAACTTTTCTAGTCGCCAGAAAACAGATTCTTCCAGAACTGGATCGCAGAATATAACTATTTCCCACCAGCGATTGGACATTGTTTACTTCCAATTAAGAGTTAACCAGATGCTATTTATGAGAGCTTAACTGTATAAGCATCCCGAATGCCAGCAACTTTGGTAATTTCGTTTAGGATTCCCTCTGGAAGAGGATCATCTAGACTAAGTACCATTACTGCATCGCCCCGAACAATTTTGCGACCTACTTGCATACTAGCGATATTGACATTATAGCTACCTAATAATGACCCAATTTTGCCAATAATGCCAGGCATGTCTCGGTGAAGAGTAAATAGCATATATTCACTAGGAGGAACATTGATCGGGAATTCATCTAAATTGGTAATTCTAATTTCCCCATCACCAAGTAATGCTCCTGTAACTGAATGTGTTCCGTTGGCACCTTTAGCTTCTACATGTAATGAACCACCAGAATAATCACGAATAGAAGTATCTTTAGTCTCAATAACTCGAATACCTCTTTCTTTTGCTTCAATGCTGGCATTGACATAGTTAACTCGCTCTCTCAAAGCTTGAGAAAGCAGACCTTTTAATGCCCCAACAACTATGGGTTGGCTATTATTACTGGCTAATTCTCCCTGCAAACGAATATTTAACTGTTCAATTCTGCCTCCAGCTACTTGAGCTACCATAGTTCCCAAAGTTTCTGCTAACTGAAGATAAGGTCTTAGTTTTTCCATGACATCTGGATTTAAGCCAGGAATATTAACCGCAGATCTTGCTGGTAAACCCAAAAGAACATCTCTAATTTGTTCGGCTACATCCACTGCTACATTTACTTGTGCTTCTGCGGTAGATGCTCCTAAATGAGGAGTAAGCACTAAGTTAGAACCTAGTTCGGTTAAAGGAGACTCTCCCAAAGGTTCATTAGCAAAAACATCGATCGCTGCACCAGCAATTTTCCCTTCTGCGATCGCGGAAGCTAAAGCGGATTCATCAATAATGCCACCACGAGCACAGTTAATAATTCTGGTAGTAGGCTTCATTTTGGCTAGAGCCTCGGCATCGATCAGATTAGCAGTTTCTGGTGTTTTGGGAATATGGAGAGTTATATAATCTGATTCACTAAATAATAAATCTAAATCTACTAAACGACAGCCCAGTTGATCTGCTCTTTCGGTAGAGATAAAGGGATCGTAAGCGAGGATTTTCATTCCCATCGATCGCGCTACTGTAGCCACATGGGAACCAATTTTACCCAAGCCAACAACTCCCAAGGTTTTTTTATAGACTTCTGAGCCCATAAAACGCTTACGTTCCCATTTGCCCTGTTTAAGAGATTGATTGGCATCAGGAATTTGACGAGATAAAGATAACATCATCGCTAAAGCATGTTCTGCTGCTGCGATCGTATTACCTTCTGGAGAATTGACTACTACGATCCCCTGACGAGTTGCTGCGGGAACATCTATATTATCTACTCCTACCCCAGCACGACCAATAATCTTTAATTGAGTACCAGCTTCGATAACTTCTTTAGTGACTTTAGTACCAGAACGAAGCATTAAAGCATCATAATTGGGAATAATTTTAACTAATTCTTCTGGTGGTAGACCAGTTTTCACATCCACTTGAGCAACTTGAGAAAGTACATCAATCCCACTTTGGTCAATTGAATCAGATACAAGAACCTTTGCCATAATCATCTAGTAATTTAATCGCTGTGTTTGATTTGTTCAGTTTTGCTTGAGAAGTCAGGACTAAATAGTAAGTGACAGCCAGATTGCCAATAATAACAGTGTTAAACTGTCTAGCTCAAGTTTTGCTGTAAGTTAAGTCCCGTGGGTTTCCAAAAATACGAAAATATCTGTCCGCAGTAGCCTATTGTAATGGCAAAGGTAGCAGTCCTCATTTAATTGAGTAAAATATTTCCAATTTCTCCATAGTTTTATTACTAAAATTATGAAGGCTTGAATAGTCACTCAACAATTAAATTAAGATAATATTATGAAATCTACAGTAGTTCTAGTAAAATTAAGCATTTTTATAATATCGTTCTCAGAAAATAAAAAAATGGTATCGTAAGAGATACCATTAAAGCACATAACACTTAGAGCTAAAGACTAACAAAGAGTTTTAATAAGCTCCTTTTCTAGCTAATACAACCTTAATTGTCTGAAAAATAAGGTATAAATCATATAATCTAGACCATTGTTGCTGGTAATCTAGATCCATTCTGACTATTTCTTCAAAATCTATAATACTAGAACGCCCTTTTACTTGCCATTCTCCAGTAAGACCTGGTTTAACCTGAAGACGCTGAAAGTGGTGTTTTTCATATCGGGAAACTTCTTCAAGGGTAGGAGGGCGAGTTCCCACTAAGCTCATGTCTCCTTTCAACACATTCCAAAATTGAGGAAATTCATCTAAGCTAGTCCGACGCAAAAAACTGCCAAACCTAGTAATACGGGGATCTTTTTCGTTTTTGAAAATGTGACCTTTTGCTTGGTTTTTAACTAAATGTTGTTTTTTATCTGCTCCTACAACCATAGAGCGAAATTTCCAAATACGGAAGGGTTTACCATTAAGACCACAACGCAGTTGACTATATAAAACGGGCCCAGGACTATCTAACTGCATAATCAGAGCAATGGGAACAGCAAGAATAGTAGTTACAGTCAAACCTAGTAAAGCACCAGAAATATCAATTAAGCGTTTTGTTTTACTTAATACTGAAGGGTGAACTTGCCATTCTTGATTAACATTCATGGCTTGAGCAGGCATCATCTGAGCATTAGAAGAAAAAGTCATAAACTTTATATTTAATATATATATAGATTATTGGTGATTTATTTTGGACAAAAAGATAGGCATTTATTAAGGGTAATTTTACGCAATACCAATTACCCTAAGAAAGTCTTAGAAGCACACTTTATTAAATCTTTAAGCAGAACAATTTGGATATGAAGTTTTTGTGTCTTGGATGAGGTTAATACGGATTCTCTAGAAAATGAGAAAGCAATTGAACAAAATTAATTGCCCTGTCAAGACTAAGGCAGAAAAAGGAAGAAAGAGGGAAGAAGGGAGTGCAGAGTTTAAACAGTTATGTCTAGAGACTTAGGTAGGTAGATGTAATTAATTGAGTTAAATATATATTCAGCTACTTATAATTCGATCGCAGGCTTCGTATCTTATGGCTTTTCACTATTTAGCATTTTGATTGATTATGATTGGGAATAAAGCTAATAAACTCTCAAGAATATACTCTGGCAGAACTTAACTTGACTAATGCCAAAAAGGGGATATTCTCTCTACTTAAGATATGTTATGGAAGAGCAACTCAGACAAATCGAACAAAATATTGAACTCGATCCAATTCTTCAATCTGTTCCTTTTCTGGAAGGATTACCAGCAGAAAAATTGCAAAAGGCGGGAAATCATTTTGTAACGTTGACTCATCCTGCTAATCAAATAATTCTTCTGGAAAATGATTGGGGAGGGTCTGTCTATTTTATTATCGAAGGCTGGGTAAAAATTAGAACTTACAATCTAGACGGCAAAGAAGTTACGCTCAATATTATTGGCAAAGGAGAAATTTTTGGCGAGATGGCTGCCATAGATAAAATGCCTCGCTCCACAGATGCCATTACTTTGACTGATACGGAAATAGGTCGTATCCCTTCTCAAGATTTCGTCGATTTGATTACTACAGAGCCTTTAGCGGGAATGCGTTTAGCACAGTTAATGGCCAAAAGATTACGTCAAGTTAACCGCAGATTACAATTACGGGAGGCAAGTAGCATTTCCCGTGTGGCAGATGCAATTTTATTTTTAGTAGAAGGACAAGGCAAACAAGGAGAGAAAGGTACAGAAATCCCTAATTTACCTCATCGGGAAATAAGTAGTCTGAGTGGATTAGCCAGGGAAACTGTAACTAGAGTTTTAACCAAGCTGGAAAAGAAAGGATTAATTAAAAGAGATGCGGATTTACTTCGTATTCCTGATGTACTTGCTTTAGAGAATACAATTACTTAAGGGATGAAGTTAAATATTTTTACTGCTCACATAATTGCCTTATGTCTACAGATGACAAAAAAAATAAATTACCAGCTTCAATTTCTGATTCTTGGGAAGAAGAAACTAATTGGATTGACGAGGATGATTTTAATTTAAACTCATCTAAAAAAACAGTTACTCTCCAGACGAATACTCAGAGATCGATTTCAAGTAAGACTAACACCATTATTTTAGTTGAGACTGCCTTTTTAGCGAGTACTGCCAGTTTAATTTGGTTAATAGATTATTATTTTCCTTTAGGGCCTGTACTCAAGATTTTTTTTCCTATTCCCATTGCTTTAGTCTATCTTAGGCGGGGTATTCGTGCTTCTTGGATGTCCGCATTGGTATCTGGATTACTTTTATCTGTTTTGATGGGACCTACTCGTAGTATTGTTTTTCTTATGCCCTATGGTCTGATGGGTGTACAGTTGGGGACTTTTTGGCGTAGAGGCGTTAATTGGGAATTTTCCATTGCAGTAGGCACTATAATTGGGACTCTAGGTTTATTTTTTCGCTTTTGGCTATTCTCTATTCTTTTAGGTGAAGACCTTTGGATTTATGTAATTACTCAAATTACAGAATTGACAGATTGGATTTTTATCAAGCTAGGTTTGTTAACTCAACCTAGTTTTGTTTTAATTCAGATACTCGCTTTAATCATGATTATCATTAATAATTTGATTTATTTGTTTGCAGTACATCTAGTAGCTTTAATACTTTTAGACCGTCTTGGTAATCCTATTTCTCGTCCTCCTCAATGGGTACAAGTGCTATTGGGTTATTAATTTGGGTGGTTAGTAAGTAGAGACAAGGCATGCCTTGTCTCTATTCGGTCACCGGTCATAAAAAGTAGTAAGTAGCGATTTAGTGATCATGATTCAAGTTTATACTCGGGTTAGCTCAGGAAATAAATGGTTACAGCAATATCAGGGTTGTTCTCCTACCTTTGCTTGCGTTTTAGGATTTACGGCTACTGGTTTGATTCCTGGGATTTCCGCAGCCGGAGCTACTCCTCAAGATAGGGAGTATACAGCAGTTGCTGATGCTGAATTTTTGTATTGTGGAGCTAGATCCCATCCCAAGCATCCTTTGCCTATCCTCAAAGCAGGAGCTTCTCCAGCCTTTATCTCCCGCGCTATTGTTGAATCTTTGGCTATACCAGTACATTTGTTCAATGCTGGTTTACCTCACCCACTTACAGTACCAAATATTGACTTGGGTGGTCTTCCTGCCCAATGTCTTACTAGTGGACAGGCTTTGCCTTACTCTACCGTAAGATATCTATTTGAGCAAGGTTTACAATGGGGAGAAAAGTTAGCCAAAACTCAAGAATATCTAATTATTGGAGAATGTGTTGTTGGTGGAACAACAACTGCCTTAGCCATTTTGACGGGTTTAGGCATAAAAGCTGTGGGCAAAGTTAATAGTAGCCATCCGCAATGTAATCATACTCAAAAATGGTCTGTGGTGACGGCAGGATTACAACAAGCTGAATTACTTTCTTGGTCAAGGATTGAAAGAGTAGACCCTATGAGATTAGTAGCAGCAGTAGGTGATCCCATGCAAATTGTAGTTGCAGGAATGGCGATCGCTGCTAGTAAAACCACTGGTGTAATGTTAGCAGGGGGTACACAAATGTTGGCAGTGTATGCACTAATCCAAGCAATTGTTAATTATTTTTCTCTCCCCGCTCAATTAGAGCAAATTGTAGTAGGGACTACTTCTTGGGTAGCAGAAGACTCGACAGGAGATACTGTCGGACTGGCTGAGCTAATAGATGGAGTTTCTCTCTTAGCAGCAAAACTCAATTTTTCTACTTCTAGCTATTCCAGTTTCTGTGCTTATGAACGAGGGTATGTGAAAGAGGGAGTCGGTGCTGGAGGATGCGCTATTGCTGCTTATCTAAAGCAGGAATGGACTCCTACACAATTGTTAATGGCTGTTGAAACACTTTTTTCTCGTTATTGCCACTTAAGATTTAATTCTGCAAGCTAGCAATTGTTCTTCTAAAGAAGCAATGCGATTATAAGCAGCAGTCAGTTGGGCTGTTAACCTACGAATCTGTATATCTGGGGATAAATCTTGCTCTTTAGTAGAATTCATATGAGTTTGCTCGCTGCCATCATCTACTAAAATGTCTTTGTGAGTAAAAGAATTTGCTCTTTCTCCATAAATTGAGGAAGAATGAGACATCATAGGAGAAATAACTGACAATGAAGAATAAGCAGATTTTTCGGGACGATTTCCGTTCTCTGCTGTTAGAGCATTTACTTGTGCGCTAATTCTTTCGATTAATTTGTGTAATTGATCGACTTTTTGATTCAATTCACTGATTTGTATTTGTAGTGCATCCATGGGATTAGCAAGGGTTTAATTTTGTCTTACCTCTTATGCTAGAAGCTATAAACAAAAACCCTGTACTATTCCTGATTCATTTAACAATTCCTCTTTTACTTAAAATTTATTAATTGAGCAAAGTGAAAAATAAATTATTTTCCATCAAGAAAAAATTAAAAAAACAATGATTTTTTTATGATTTGAATATCTATTCAAACATCTTTAATCGATCGAAAAAAGACTATCAGCTATACAATTTAATTCTTCAACCCAATTCAATTTATGCTTAATCGCCGTTCTTTTTTGTTAAGAAGTGCTGCAAGTTTAATGGCAGGACAATTTATTTCTGGTTGTAGCAATCAACAGAATATTCTTAAAGTCCTTTTGCTCCAGGGTTCAATTCCACCTCAATTACTAAATGATTTTCGCAAAACTCTCACTAATGGAACAAAACTTAATTTTGCACCAAAAAGTCAATTAAATAAATTGTTTGATTTACTAGCAAGTTGGCAGCAAGAAAATGAGAATCAAAATGAGGAGCCAAATATTTTCCTAAATATGCTCAAAAGAACGGAAACAATTGCAGATTTAGTAACTTTGAGTGATTATCAATTATCCAGTGCTGTTAAACAAGGATTGATTCAACCTTTTGACCTTTCTAAGTTCAAAAATTGGCATCAACTACCTTCTGCTTGGCAAACATTAGTAAGGAGAAACTCTGAAGGGGAAATAGACTGTGAGGGAAAAATATATGGTGCGCCCTATCGCTGGGGGAATACGATTATTGCCTATCGTCGTGATAAGTTTAAAGCCTTAGGTTGGACACCACAGGATTGGTCGGATTTGTGGAGAACAGAATTACAAGGACTTATCTCTTTATTAGATGAGCCAAGAGAGGTAATTGGCTTAACTCTGAAAAAACTAGGATACTCCTACAATACTAGTGACTTAACTCAAGTATCTAAGTTAAAATCTGAACTGGAAGAATTACACAAACAAGTCAAATTTTACAGTTCTACTAATTATTTACAGCCTCTAATTTTAGGAGATACCTGGGTGGCTGTGGGTTGGTCTACAGATATTTTACCGTTACTCAAACGTTACTCTGATATCAAAATTGTTGTACCCAAGTCGGGAACTTCTCTCTGGACAGATTTATGGGTTCAACCTAACTATTTATCAGTTTCTATCGATGAAGACAAATCACCTTTGGGCGATCGCTGGATAGATTTTTGTTGGCAGGCAAAAGCAGCGAATCAAATATCTTTATTTACCAATGCTATTTCTCCAGTATTAGCAAAAAACAGATCGGCAAACTTACCCAAAAATCTGCAAAATAACTATTTTGTTAAATCTAGTTTAGAAGTTGTGCCTCAAAGTGATTTTCTGGAAAATCTTTCTCCCAATCTAGAAAAACAATATTTGTCATTATGGCAAGAGATTCGCTCACCTGGAACTAGTTAAAATCATTATTGTTTTCATGAGGGGATTTAGGCAGGTAGTCATTATACTTATCCTGGTCATAATGGTAGAGAGTACGAATAGGATAGGGAATATTAATATCTGCCTCATCCAAAGCTTTTTTGATAGCGATTATTGCCCTAGTTTGCACATGGCGTACTTCTTTTTGGGCTGGATAAGTCCAATAACGAACCACAAAATCGATCGAGCTATCACCAAAATTAACTAGATCTATTTCAGGAAGAGGATTACTTAGTACACCTTCTACTCGTTGAATAGTTTTATTTAAAATTTCAGCAGCTTCTGACAGGGGAGTGTTATAGTCAACTCCCACTCCTAAATCTGTACGTCGAGAAACATAAGCAGTCCTCACTTTAACAGCATCAGTGAATACTGTGGCATTAGGCAAGAGGATTTTTTCTCCCTCGTAGGTACGAATTTGCGTAGTGCGGATGCTAATATTTTCAACCCTACCTTGATAATCACCGATCACCACTTCATCACCAATACGGAAAGGTTCTTCAACTAACAAGATAATTCCAGCGAGAAAGTTTTTAACAATATCCTGAAAAGCAAAACCGATCGCAACAGAACCAATACCCAAGGTAGCAATAATATCGCCTAAGTCTAAACCAGGAAAAGCTACTACACAAGCAAATAGTATTCCTACTGCCCAAGTACCGACATAGGTAGTTTTATTAAGCAGTATTTGTAAAGATTGACTGCGTAAAGCTGTTTCTCCAGCTTTATTAGCTACTTTTTGGCAAATTTGAGCGAAATAGCGCGTCAAAAATAAAATCACTAATCCGCCCACTAACCCTGGTACATTTTTGATGGCAGTACCAATAAGCTCTTGTAAGCTTTGGAAAATAGTTTGTAAAAGTTCGGTCATATCAGTTATCAGCAGGTGCAAACGCAAACAAGTCCTATTGAAACACTAGGTTTCAATTTTGACCATATACTTGTCACTGTTAACTGATTTAAACTCCAGCGTGTCCTAAAGCCAAACCAGCGACTAACATCCCTAAAACTAAGAAAGGTTGCGCGCTAGCTTGATATTTCACATCATTTTTGAGCGGATCTCGTAAGAAGTAGACATTCTGAAAAATGATTTGGGGAACTACCAATAACAATAAAATAAGCGCGTAGATATTTTCATGAATAGCAACTAGATAACCAGCAATGCCAGCTTGAAAAACATCGATCGCGATGACGCAAATCCAAGCAGCAGTAGTCACCCCAAACATGACAGGTAGAGATTTTAACCCCAAAGTGCGATCGCCTTCCACACTTTTAAAATCGTTAACTACAGCAATACCTAACCCAGCAAAACTATAGATTAGAGTCAGAATAACTATTGTCCAGTTTAATTCTCCAAACAAAGCATGACCAGCCCACCAAGGTAGGGCAATGTAACTAGAGCCAAGAGCATAATTACCTAGCCAGCCATTTTGTTTTAGCTTTAAAGGAGGTGCCGAGTAGATATAAGCCAGAAATGCTCCACCCAAAGTTAAACAAAGCATAATCGGAAATTCATGCCCTGCCCAAAGGTCGAGGAGATAGGATAAGCCTATGCCAGCAAAGAGTAACACGAGAATTTGAGTTACTACCTGAGGTATGGAGATTGCCCCAGAAGGAATAGGACGATAGGGTTCATTAATCGCATCTATTTCGCGATCGTAAAAATCATTAATAGTTTGAGTATATCCAGCCAACAAAGGTCCAGACATAAACATACAGGCTGCTGCTATGAGAACATTTTCTACTGACCAAGTGTAAGAACCAGAAGAAGCTGCACCACAGACGACTCCCCACATCAAAGGAATCCAGGTAATCGGTTTCATCAACTGCAACCTAATTTTCCAAATGGAGGTTTCTCCATCGGCTGCACCTTTCATCCCTAATAATTGACGAGCTTTAGAGCCTTTATTATTATCTTGATTTTCTGGGATGGAATTAGTTTGACTAGAGGTAGAAGAGTCAGACATAATCTATATTTTTTGTAAACTTGTAAATTTTCAACTAGCCGATAGTTACTTCTAGATAACCATTCTGAAATTTAGCCCCTGTCACGGCACGACCACTCCAAGCGGGAGGAAGACTAATATTTCTACGCTGATTTCCTGCTTCAATGGTAATTTCTGGCCCATATTGAGTTAGTTTAACTTCCTGTTTGGCAAAACCAGGGAGAAAGATCTTAATTTTCTTAGTTGCCAAATCGATCGTTGTGGGACTAGGTGTATCTTTACCATCTCGAAAACTAGGTAAGCTATCCACTAGGGGTTGCCACTCAGCTTCAGGAATCGTGGGAAGAGAGGTAATATTTAAAGGATTAAATTCAGTAGCTAGAGATTCGGTAGTTTCTGCTTGATTGAGCAAAACACCACCTACTGTCATGCCAATTTGTTGTGCGCTACCCCAAAGATATTTAGCAGTCGCTACTGCATCAGGTTTAGAGGTAGTTACCAGATAGGAAATTACCCTGGTGGGATCGTTTAAAGCAGTTCTTCCCTTTTCTAGTAATTGATTAGCTTGATTAGTTTGTTCAGGAGCAAAATTATCTGCTGTCCAAGATACATTGAGGATGGCACTAGTAACTGGTTGAACAAAGGGAGATAGAGCTTTTACTATATCTGATTCGACAAAAATACCCCGAAAACGACGAATGTACCAGCTTAGTATTTCTGGCATACCCATCATTCTTAAAGTATTTATATTTCCCGAACCATCGTAGACAATTACATCATACTGATTGCTTTGATCGTATTCACGAATGGCATTAAGAGCCAATGCTTCATCCATGCCTGGGAGAATACCCAACTCTTGACCGTAAACATCTTTGAGTATAGGCGATCGCAAATACTTAGCTTCTTGTTTTTTTACCTCTGACCAATTTTCCTCCAGTAGAGTAGTTGCTTGAATCTGAACTACTGAAAAATTGGCTGCAACTTCTTGGGGTTCTGGTTGGGGTGTAATACCTAAATGTAAACCAAAAGCGGGACTGGGGTCTTGCCCCACCAAGAGTACCTTTTCCCCACGACTAGCAAATTTCTTGGCAGTAGCGATCGCTATAGTAGTACGACCTACACCGCCTTTACCTAAAAAAGTAATAATTAGGGACATATAAATTTAATTCCTCTTGTTTGTCACCGCTTATATTTTTATTTATTATTTTATGACTACCCTACTGGTTGAATCTCATCTTCAAAGAACCAGGTTGCTGTCTTGTCATCAAACTGCACAACAACACCAACCCCACTACCGTCAGTCATTTTATACTCTCGAACTATGCCAACCTTGCCTAATTTATTAGCAACATTGTTATTAACACGGTCTCTCAAACGATGTACTTTTACTTTTTGCCCGATTTCCATTCTGCGCTTTATTCCAATCGAATTAACCATCTCACAGTTTAAAACAAAAATAGGTCTAGTCGAAACCCT
>JASJDI010000095.1 GCA_030065155.1 Xenococcaceae cyanobacterium MO_188.B29 | reverse complement strand
GGCCACTTGATAGCTCTGAGCTAACTTTTGTAGCTGTTGCTGATACCGAGCGCGCCTCTCCTTGATTTCCTTACAACTGGAATAGATGATGGGAATTTGACTCATACAAATGCTAAATTTGGCTTGAGCCCAGTTAGGTTTGAGGCTCAGGGCTTGCTGGTAGCACTCTACTGCTGCCTCTAACTGCCCCTGTTTCTGAAGGACATTGCCCAAATTGTAATGAGCTTCAGCCAAGTCAGGTTGGAGGCTCAGGGCTTGCTGGTAAGACTCTACTGCTGCTTCTAACTGCCTCTGTTTCTGGAGGATATTGCCCAAGTTTTGATGAGCTTCAGCCAAGTCAGGTTTAAGGCGAATAGCTTGCTGGTAGGACTCGACTGCTGCTTCTAACTGCCCCTGTTGCTGGAGGACATTGCCCAAATTATAATGGGTCTGACTACAGTCAGGTTGGAAGTGAATAGCTTGCTGGTAAGACTCAACTGCTGCTTCTAACTGCCCCTGTTGCTGGAGGACATTGCCTAAGTTGTTATAAACCGCAGCATCAGGTTGGAGGTGAATAGCTTGCTGGTAGGACTCAACTGCTGCTTCTAACTGCCCCTGTTGCTTGAGTGCATTACCCAAATGGTAATGAGCTTGAGCCCAGTCAGGTTTAAGACGAATAGCTTGCTGATAGTAATCTACAGCAGTCTTTAAATCACCTGCTTTTTGACGGGCAACGCCTAGATTGTAGTTTACCCCTGCGTATTGTGCTTGTTTTTCTGGGGAGAGCTTCCCTTGGGCATAAAGAGCGTTGGCCAAATTCACCTCGGCTTCAATGCAGTCTGGCTGAAGTTTCAGAGCTTTTTGATAGCAGGTTAGAGCCTCTTCCCATTTGCCTTGGAGTTGCAAGGTGTAGCCCAGGTTGTTGTGAACTGCTACCGAGTCTGGCTGAATGGCTAAGGCTTGCTGATAAGCTTCTACCGCTTCTGGCAACTGACCTTGAACTTGACGCAAATTGCCCAAACTGAACCAACCCTTGACCGACTCTGGCTGGACACCGAGTAAAGCTCTGAGAAGTTTCTCAGAGGTCTGGTACTGACCTATCTGGTTTGCTAGTACTCCCAAACCGTATAATGCCTCTGGGTGCTGAGGCTGTTGTTCCAGAATCTGATTGTAGACCTCCTGAGCTTGGGCTAAGCGATTGGCTTGATGATGTTCAACAGCGAGTTTGAGGTTTTCGGAAACCGTTGGCATGCCAACTCTCCTTTCTTTTTGACTAGTTTCTTTTTGGCTGGCGGGAACTTTAGGTAAATCCAAACTAGATTGGATTGCATTCAAAAGAAATTCTTCTAGGGCTCTAATGGGCGATCGATCGCCATATAACTTGTATTTATTCTCAGCCACTTTCTGGGCAATGTCTTGGCGGTATTGAGAATCCTGACCGAGACGAATTGCCATCCTCACATACTCATCTTTACTCGCAGCAATGGTCTCTTCAATACCCATCATTTTCAGCATAGCTAGAGTATGTCGCCCCCGCATCAACTCTCCTGGCCAGGTAACCATGGGAATGTCATAGTTAATCGCTTCCAAACTAGAGTTACAGCCCGACCAACCAATGCTATCGAGAAAGACATCCGCCATAGCTGCTGTTCCAGCAAAAGTCCTGTTATCTAGGTGAGGCAAAAAGATACAGTAGTCTTGATAATTCAGTTCCAATTCTTCAAAGGCTCGGCTCAAACGCTGGCGAAATACTCCAGTAACCTGTGCACTTTGATGATGTTTAATAAAGACAAACTTACAGTTAGCCAGTTCTTGAGCAATTCTGGGAAAGACATCATCATGTTGGGGTAAATACTTAAATAATGATTGGCAGCACCAGAACATAATTTCCTCATGGTTGATGCCTATTTCTGTTTTGCTGATGGCTTTTGGTTGAATGGCAACGGGAGAGTAATGAATCGATAGATTGGGCAATCTCACCAACTTTTCGGTGTAATGTTCCTGGGCATTCTCGGGTTCCATTAACTCGCTACTTAAGTAATAGTCAATGGTGGGTAGTCCGCTCGTATTCGGGTGTCCCCAAGAGGTCATTTGAATGGGAGCAAGCCTTAAACAGGCAAGCTTAACTGTGATGGGATTCATTCCTAATTCGGGAAAGATCAGTATATGCAACTGGTCTTGTGCGATCGCCTCACACCATTTTTCTACCGGCAGAGGACCCTGAATAAATTTGACAAAAGCTTGAGCTGCTCTGGCTGTAAACCGATCCTGTATGACATCAGTATGATAACCAAATAACTCAAACTTGTTTCTGTCTAAATTTTCAATCCAGCCCTGGATGGGAATTTTCCAATTGGAATGATTCCTAAAAAATCCGGAAACAAAGCCGACACGAATTTTTTCGTTGGCCTCTTTTGTTGGCATAGGGGTCGGCTGACGACCTTGGGAATAGCGACTGGACATTAACTGACAAATCATTTCCCCATAAGTTTGCTGCAAATCCCGGTCGTTTAAGCCTTGATAGGCTAGATAAAAAGGCTGTGATGAACCAACAGCTTCAGCTGCTTTGGCTCGCTCTTGTTGATTGGCCACTTGATAGCTCTGAGCTAACTTTTGTAGCTGTTGCTGATACCGAGCGCGCCTCTCCTTGATTTCCTTACAACTGGAATAGATGATGGGAATTTGACTCATACAAATGCTAAATTGGGCTTCAGCAAAAGTAGGTTCGAGGCTTAAGGCTTGCTGATAGGACTCAACTGCTGCCTCTAACTGGCCTTGTTGCTTGAGTGCATTGCCCAAATTATTATAAACCACAGCATCAGGTTGGAGGCTCAGGGCTTGCTGGTAGGACTCGACTGCTGCCTCTAACTGCCCCTGTCGCTGGAGGACATTGCCCATGTTATTATAAACCGCAGCGTCAGGTTGGAGGCTCAGGGCTTGCTGGTAGGACTCGACTGCTGCTTCTAACTGCTCCTGTTGCTGGAGGACATTGCCCAAGTTGTTATAAGCTTCAGCCAAATCAGGTTGGAGGCGAATAGCTTGCTGGTAAGACTCAACTGCTGGCTCTAACTGACCCTGTCGCTGGAGGGCATTGCCCAAATTTTGATGAGCTTCAGCCAAGTCAGGTTGGAGGCGAATAGCTTGCTGATAAGACTCGACTGCTGCCTCTAACTTGTCCTGTTGCTGAAGGACATTGCCCATGTTATTATAAACCGCAGCGTCAGGTTGGAGGCGAATAGCTTGCTGGTAGGACTCGACTGCTGCCTCTAACTTGCCCTGTTGCTGGAGAGCACTGCCCAAATTTTGATAAGCTTGAGCCAAGCCAGGTTTGTGGCGAATAGCTTGCTGGTAGGACTCAACTGCTGCCTCTAACTGACCCTGTTGCTGGAAGATCATTCCCAGATTTTGATAAGCTTGAGCCAAGTCAGGTTTAAGGCGAATAGCTTGCTGATAGGACTCAACTGCTGCCTCTAACTTGCCCTGTCGCCGGAGGACATTGCCCAAGTTGTTATAAATTGTAGCATCGGGTTTAAGGCTTAAGGCTTGCTGGTAAAACTGGACTGCCTCCTCTAACTGACCCTGTCGCTGGAAGATCATTCCCAAGTTGGTAATGGCTATCAGGTTATATCGGTTTTCTGAGGAAACTGTCCCTACTCCACAATCGGGCTGAATTTGTAAGATCTGTCTGTATATAGCTTTAGCTTCATCCAATTTACCTAGTCGATGTTTCTGAACTGCTGCCTTGATTAGAGAGCGAACCTGTAATTCTAAACGTTTGTCGGTCTTCATCGGTAGTTAGAAAGTGTTGTCTGGGTTGCAGGTAAGAGCAAAAGTTTTCTGAGCGACAAGGCTGTTGGGTAGACAAATCTGGTCAAAGCTTCAGTCAGGCTGTGACCAAATAGCCTTAGAAATCACCAAGCCGATTAGCTCTTCTCAAAGGCTAGGGAAAGATTGTGAGGAACTTATGATGCCAGCTTGAATGTTACATAGATTTAACCCCATTAACACCATCACCAGATTGCCTATTGACTTAATTTAGAGCTATTCTGAGCCCTATTCAGCAATTCTCATTTTAAGATTTCATGACATTAGGTGATTTCCGAGAAAGAGAGTCCCCAATGGTAAAATACTCTCAGTTCAACAGCCAAAAAATGCCTTTAACCCAATCTGCGCTCCAAGACTTAGGTTTAGCTGCTACAAAAATGAATTTTGTGATCTACTAAACCTTGGTTTCCGATTATTTTAGCTCGTAAAAAAAATTGATTTTCATTCTAAAAAATATTGGAGGTTATTGTGTACGGCGCAAACCCTCAAGATAAACATCCAATGCCAGGATTCCCACAGATTTGTTTTATTAAAAATACAGTAACTAATCCCAAAATTATCATTGGTGACTATACCTATTATGACGATCCAGAAGATTCTGAAAACTTTGAACGAAATGTTCTTTATCATTATCCTTTTAGCGAAGATAAATTAATCATTGGCAAGTTTTGTGCTTTAGCTAGAGGAGTAAAATTTATTATGAATGGTGCTAATCACAAAATGTCTGGATTTTCTACCTATCCCTTTTATGTCTTTGGTAATGGCTGGGAAAAAGCAACACCAAAAGATAATGAATTACCCTTCAAAGGTGACACTGTAGTTGGTAATGATGTTTGGATTGGGTATGAATCTGTTATTATGCCTGGAGTAAAAATTGGGCATGGTGCGATCGTTGCTGCCCAATCAGTTGTGGTTAATAATGTACTACCATACACTATAGTAGGAGGAAATCCTGCCAAGATAATCAAACAAAGATTTAGCGATGAAATTATCAAAACATTACTAGAAATTGCTTGGTGGAATTGGGACATAAAAAAAATATCAGCCAACCTTGAAAAAATTGTTGCTGCTGATATTAATGATCTTTTATCAGTTAATTAATCTTTTTATTTAACATAAGATAACGATGATTTTCTAAGTAATTTCAAAAATTATGTGCTTGTGCTTTTTTCCAGTAAGAAAGTTTAGATAAAAGTAAAAGCAGAATCGTCAATGCTCAAATCTGTAGCCACATTTTCTATCACAGCAATTAGTTCTGAACCAGAAGCAATTCCTGAATCGTAAATCAATCTAGCCTCTACATTACCTGCACTATTAGGAAGGAAGTCTAAACTATATTGCTCTGAAAAACCAAATAATTGAATGGTATCTTCGGTGGCATTAAAATCAGTAATGAGTGCAAAATCAGTCTCTCCAAAGGAATTACTATCTCCATCATCATAAAAAACACCAGTCTCAATACCTAAAACAAAAGTATCCGCACCCGAACCGCCAGTTAAAGTATCATTTTCACCACTTCCCAACTCGCTGCTATTAATATCAACTCCAATTAGTCGATCGCTTTCACTCCCACCACTGAGAATATCGCTGTCCTTACCTCCGACTAGAGTATCTTTTCCATCACCGCCATTAAGAGTATCTAATCCACATTTAACTTGCAATAACAGCATTACCTTTATTTTTAATATTTCTCTTCCATTTAATCTTTAACTCTCCTTGATTTAAAAGTTTATCTAAATCTGTTGCTCCCTCCTCAATAATAAATCGGGCGATCGCTTGACCATTTTCAACTACTACTTCAGCATCAACCAAATTTTGAGCTTGCTCGAAAACGGGTATAGTATCTGCTTCGGTGTCAGAATCAGTAATGAGGGTATCAACTACTAACCCTCCAGGAGGAGCAGGTTCACTCAATTTTAAGGTTACAGTTTGTGCTTCTCCTCCCTCAATGATAATTTCAATGGTATCTGGTGTTGCTCCAGGAAGACCACTAAGAGTAAAAATTTGGGAAGAAAAATTGTCCCCGGTAGATTCTTCCACGATACTGAAATCGGGTAAAAGAGATATCCCCTCATCAGTTCTAACAGTCATTATGGGGCTGAGTTCAGTGAAGTCTATATCTCCTTGAAGCTCCAAGAAGAGTAAATTATTATCCAGACCAGAAGTATCTAACTCGAAGCTCACACTAAAGTCTTCGCCAGTATTCAATTGTAGGTCTGGAATAGAGTCGTTATCTAACTGTGAACCGATAGGGGAAAAAGATAAAGATGCCATATTTTCTGAATATAGTGTTTTATCAGTATTTTGCCTCTAGCTCATAGTCAGGAACAGGGGAAAAATTCAGGTATTTGTTCAGGTTTTCGTTCAGATAAATCTTGCTATTCTAAGATTACATAATGCACTTCTCAGAAAAATCAAGAAGCAATTATTTGCGGTAACTTGATTTGCTTAGTTTCCCTTCTGACATCCCCTAACTCTGAAGCTTCCTTAGTAGAAGGGTCAATGGCTACTTTCTCTAAGACTTCCACTTCGATTTGAACACTAATTAGATAAGAACCTGGTTGATTACCTACTGCTTGAGCGATCGCGCCTTTCAAGTCAGGATGCTCTCCAGTAATGGGATTTCTAATAATGCATTTATCCCAATCATGTTGTGCGTGGGAATTGATACTGAGAACATAGTGTTTTCTCATAATTTATACTTTAATTCTTTTGATAGTTAGGTTACTCTTATCTCATAATAGTACAAAAGAACTAACAAGGCAATGTTGGTTAATTGCTAACTTAAACTAAGTAGGTAGGTAGAATAATTCAAATCCTGACCATCAATTACTAACAGTCTTAAACAATGAAAATTTTGAAGATTGTCAAATTCAAAAGCTGGATATTAACAATTTGTGTAATTATACTCACTATATCTTCTTATTCCTTTATCTCTCCTCTTGTTTTAAGCTTTTCCTCTCCACAAGTCAAAGTTTTTGAGCAAGTATGGAAAACAGTGAATGAAAACTTTTTCGATCCTGAATTTAATGGAGTGGATTGGCAAGCAATGCGATCGCGCTATGCTCCTCTAGCAGCCAAAACTAATTCTACTGAAGAGTTAGCAGTAGTTGTTAATCAAATGTTGGCTGAGTTAAACACTTCTCATACTCATTTTTATACTCAGGCTGAACCAGCCTACTATCAAATTGCAGGAATTTTTCGTCGGTATTTACAAAAAACTATTAAGCCATTTTTACCCAATGAAAAATTAGAATATACAGGAATTGGTATTTATACCGAGAAAATGGATGATAATACCTTTATTAAAGCTATTTTAAATGGTTCTCCTGCCGAAAAAGCAGGATTATTAGTCGGCGATCGACTTTTAACTGTAGATGGTGAATCTTTCTCGCCTATTAAATCTTTTACTGGTAAAGCGGAGCGAGAAGTACAAATCCAAATTCAACGTCAGTCAGATTCTGCTCCTACAACGATCGCGGTAGTTCCCCAAGTTTTTAATCCAGCTACTATGTTTCTCGATGTCATGAAAGCAAGTGTAGAAGTCATCGAGAAAGAAGACAAAAAAATCGGCTATATTCATATTTGGTCTTATGCCGATCCTCTCTATCAAGAACAGCTAGAAACAGAACTAGTTTTCGATCGCCTTAAAGATGCAGATGGTTTAGTTTGGGATTTGCGAGATGGTTGGGGAGGAGCAACACCAGACTATCTAAATATTTTTACAGCACCTACACCAACAATAACCAGTATTTTCCGCGACGGAATTAAAAGAGAGTATAAAAGGCAATGGACAAAACCAGTAGTCATGCTGGTTAATCGTGGATCGAGAAGTGGTAAAGAAATTCTTGCCTATGGTTTTCGTAAATATAATGTTGGCAAAATCGTCGGTAGCCAAACCGCAGGGGCAGTAGTAGCTGGTAGCCCTTTTATTATGAGCGATGGTAGTTTGCTTTATCTTGCCGTTTCCAATGTCTTTGTAGACGGAGAAAGATTAGAAGGTAACGGAATTATTCCTGATGTAGAAGTTGCTTTACCCATACCTTATGCGCAAGGAATCGATCTGCAAAAAGAAAAAGCGATCGAGGTAGTATTACAGGAGTTATCAAATTAGTAGATATTGCTATAATCCACAAAAATCTACTCGGATTTTTGCTTATTTTTGAGTTTTTGTAATATTGCTAATTGAATTTTTTCATCAAAATCAGGATCATCAGGATTAGCAATAACCTCTCTAGGATTTTGATTAAGACGTTCTAAGTATGCTTGAAGGGCAGATTTATTATTACGGTGTTTAAGAAAATACAGTTTTAATTCAGCATCAGTCATATTTTTATAGTTTATCTGACTCCCTAGATTACCTCCCCATTAGGCTTTATCTGAAATTAAAGTTCTTCATCATATCCAGCTAATATATACAAATTCTTTGTTCTTTGAGCTATACATAAATGAATAGGTTGAAGCATTATATAGGTCAGTTGATAGCTAACTCGATATAAACTCTCTAACTGTTTGACAGCAGGCATTCTAATACTTATTTTAACTGCTGCAACTCATGTTAACTGTGAGATGACTTTTCCTTGATCTACAACTTCCCCTACAGTAAGATAACGATCGCTTCAATAATTCTCAAAAGATAACTAGAAAATGAACAATCAACCTCTAGTAGGTATTATTATGGGTAGCGACTCCGATTTACCAACTATGGAAAGCGCGATCGCCGTATGTGAAGAATTTAGTGTCGCCTATGAAGTAGCGATCATCTCTGCTCATCGCACTCCTGAAAGAATGGTAGACTATGCCCAAAAAGCCCATCAAAGAGGAATTAAAGTTATCATTGCCGGTGCTGGTGGTGCTGCCCATTTACCAGGGATGGTAGCTTCTTTAACTCCTTTACCTGTGATTGGCGTACCTGTGGCTACTCGTCATTTACAAGGAGTTGATTCTCTTTATTCGATCGTGCAAATGCCTAGAGGTATTCCTGTGGCTACCGTGGCAATTGGTAATGCTCAAAATGCTGGTTTATTAGCCATTCAGATTTTGGCGACTACAGATACAGGGTTACAAGCTAAGGTACAACAATATCGTCAGAATTTAGCGCAAATGGTGTTAGATAAACAGAGTAAATTAGATCAATTAGGGTATCAAGAATATTTAAAACAGTATGATTAGATTTGGTGGTAATCAAGATAATAAAGCTGAAGATAAATGGCGATGGCAGCTAGATGATTTTGCTAGAGATCATCAGCAACAACTAGCAGCCTTAGCTTGGGGACTACAGCAAGAATGGGGTGGACTAAATAATATTTTAGGTATCGATCTTAAGCCCAAACCCCATTTTGTTAAATGCGATCGAGAAGCAATCGAGCGACTAAATCATAATACCAATAAACAATTACAAGAAATACTAGGATTGATAGATGGATATAAGCCAGAAGAAGAAGTTTTAATTATTGCTATCGGAGAAGGACAAATTAAATTACTTCATTTTCAAGTAGAACCTGCTCCTTCAGTTTGTTTTCAAGAAGCACAAGGAGATCTTGACGCTTTGATTACAACTTTAGAAGCAAGTTTAGCAAACAAGTTCATCACCAAATAATTAATTTAATGTCTAGGGTGAGTGGTGAGTAGTGAGTGGTGAGTAGTGAGTGGTGAGTAGTGAGTAAGAATTTTCTTATTGCTGATTCCTGAACTCCTGAACTCCTAACTCCTGAACTCCTGACTCCTAACTCCTGACTCCTGACTCCTGACTCCTGACTCCTGAACTCCTGACTCCTGAACTCCTGAACTCCTGATTAACATCCCTTTGTTCTACTTCTTCCTTAATAGCAGCTAGGGTAGACTTAAGAGTATCTTCGTAAATATCAAAAAATATACTCTTACTTATAATTGAACCAGGTTCAACATTGACTTGATGAGTCATTAAAACTTGATTTGGTGGCGCACTAGGATAGGGAGAAACTGCTTCTAACTTCCATGCTCCATCTAAAGTCTCTAAATCTCCGTCCACAATGTTGAAAGTAATCTGTTGAGGATAGTTTTCTTGTACTGCTATACGCACACGGCTTTTTTTGTTAAATAAGAAAATTTTAACCTTATTAGTTTGTTCAAAGACTTTGCGATCGCCATCTTCCTCTAATAATTCGCTGTTGCTGACTTTGGGCAAAAACTCGTCAAAGTTATCGTAATCGGTTAGTACTTGCCATACCGCATCCATAGAAGCAGTTACCAATACTCGACCCGTATATTGACCATTTTCCCCTTGCAGGCTTACTTGACCATTGCGCAAGGCAGCCCTTTCTAGCACGGGCAACCTATCTACTGGTCCATCGAATAACTTAGCGTAAGCATTGGGCATTAGTGCCATCGTTGAAGCTAAAGCGATCACTGTTAAGAAACTATTAAACACCCAATAAAATTTTTTGTATTGTATAGGTCTAGACATTTTCATATTACTTAACAATAATTCTCGTTTATTGTATCAACTGATTTGTAATTTAGACGGTAAGACGGTTAAATAAGTTGCAAAATAGAGTTAATATTGACTATTCTGCGTAAAATACCGCATTTTTTCTAATTCTTTGATTCTTTTCTCTGTTTGTTGTAATTCTTGACAATAATATAGATATTTAGCATCAGTGCGAGGATCGAGATTTTGAATTTGCTTCGTGCAATATAACTTATATTTTTCACACACCACCAGTTCTAGAGACGCGATCGCATTTTCGATTAAGGTAGAAGTACGAGACAAATCCTCTTGGGTAGTTTCGTTAAGATGCAATAAATGATTTACTTTTTGCATCATGTCAGAAAAGTCTAAACTACGATTATGTAGCTCGGTTAGCAAAGGATTGTTATCTTCGGCTCTTTTCTGAGGAATAAGAGCTTCTGATTCAATTATTTGTTGCCATAAAAATCGATGATGAGGCAAACTAAACAATAAATCTTTTTCTTCCAAATTATCAACTATTTCTTCTCGATAGCGAGGACAATGAATATAAATGCGGAGTAATAAAGATTCTGCTTGTTCTAGTAATTCGGTTTCTGGGTTAACAGCAACTTGAATAGCGGAGTGATGATTTTCTGAAGCAAGAGAGGGCAAACTCAATTCATCAAACTCAGATAGCTGAGAAGATACACTAGTCGCAGAAGGTAATTCTGTTTTTCCTGCTTCTGTTAGAGGAGATTGATTAGACTGAGAAATTGCCAAAGATTTTTTACTAGTATCTTTAGAGGTAGAAAAAGAACGATTATTCTGTTTTTTTCCATATTTACCTGCTTTTCTCCGAGTTTTTGACGGTAGTTGAGCGCGAAGAGTGGCTAGATTTTGCGCTATCAACCTAGCATCTCCTTGACTGAGTAATTCGGCACAATAACTAAGATAATAATTTCTTTGATTAGCATCTTGGAGTTGATTTAGTAGCTTAACCATACCCGTAGCTACTTGATTCAGCCCATCTGGCGTTTTGAGATTATGATCTGCTAGTAAATTGTCAATCTGCCAATCCAGCCATAACGGCGCATTATCTAGAGATCTTTGATACAGTTCAACGGCATTATCACTACTATTTAGATATTCATCAGCATCTTTACCCCCAGGAAGATTGAGTATTCTTAGCTGTACCACTCCAGAGTAAACTAAATCTTCAACTTCTTTAATCGCTCTTACTGTTGCTTTTGTTCCTGCACTATCAGCATCAAAATTGAGAATAACTTGCTTAGAAGGAGTATAGCGGATTAATTGCTTGAGTTGATAAGCACCCAATGCAGTTCCCAATGATGCCACAACATTAGTAATACCCACTGCATGAAGAGCGATCGCATCAAAATATCCTTCTACTACTATGGCTCTATCTTCCTTACTTATAGTACTATGGGCACGATCGAGAGCATAGAGAGTTTTACTTTTATCAAATAAAGGCGTTTCTGGGGAGTTAAGATATTTAGGTTGATCTTGATCGTTTATTATCCGACTACCAAACCCAATCAACCTACCCTGACTATCTGCTATGGGAATCATAACGCGATCGCGGAACACATCATAAAACCCATTACCTGACTTGCGTTTTTTAATTAATCCCGCCTGTTCTACTAGATTAACAGGATAGCGTTTTTGTTCTACCAAATAACGATAAAGAGTTTCCCAACCACAGGGAGCATAACCCAATTGAAATTGAGATACAGTTGAGTCGGTAAGCTGTCTTGTCGATCGAAGATAAGTTAAAGCTACTTCTCCTTGGGGTTGTCGTAATGCGTGTTCATAAAAACTAGCAGCAACAGCAACAATTTCATATAGTTGCTCTTTGAGAGATATTTGACGCTGAATTGCTTGTCTTTTTTCTGGTTCAAGAGTTTTTACAGGAATTTGGTAACGCCTAGCTAAATCTAGAACAACTTCAGCAAAGGATTGTTTGCCAATCTCCATCAAGAATTTAAAAGTATTGCCCCCTGCACCACAACCAAAACAATAGTAGAGTTGTTTATGGGGACTAACGCTGAAGCTAGGAGTTTTTTCATGATGAAAAGGACACAAACCTACATAATCTTTTCCTCTTTGACGTAAAATAACATACTCAGAGATGACTTCGATAATATCAACTCTCTGTTGTACTTCTTCGATGGTGTCTGGATGAAGATGAGGAATGTCCACGCTCTAGTTAGCTAGTTAGCAAATAATGTAGTACAAAATTTAACACAAAGAGATTCCGTTGAACTTGAAAATAAAGTCAAGAAATAATTAAAATAGATCAAAGAAAATGATTCCACATCAAAATGCAGTTTTAATTAGCAGTAGTTAAAGATTTTAAGCTTAAGATCACAAATCGTTAAAAATCAATGTTCTATACTTGTGATTGGATTTTATACCAGGAAAAATCCTAAAATGCAATTGGACTTAGCCAAATGCTTTCCGCAAAGCAAAATTCTAGTTAACCATAAGGTTTAAACTATGCCCACAGAAATTGACTTAAAAACTTTCTCTCCGCAGCAGAGCAAAACTTCATCGTTGTTTTGATATGGAGGTATTAATCACTTAGTACTCAACTAAATTATCAGCATAGCAAGGGCAATGAAATTACTTCATACAATTATGGAAGGGGAATGGAAAAAATTTTAATTATTGTTAACGCTGAAGTTAGCGAACAAGGGCAACAAATTTTCGCTTCACCAGTCACAGAAAGAATGGTTGCTGCTATTAGAAGAGGAATCGCCACCTACTCATATGAGCCAGTTTCCATAGAAGTTATTTCTGCTGGTTCATTGTGGTCGAAAGGAACAAAATATGTAGCAGAAGAGACTAGAACGATTTATTGTCCCTTGACAATTCAACTACCTGATTATTTTAATTTCCCTGCCAAAGATGTGTTTTCTGCGTGTAAAGATATTAGTGGCACAAGGCACTGGGTTGAAAAGAATTTAGGGTATAAAACTAGTTTTGGCGATCATTGGCTTGGTCATTTGTGGCTGCCAGTTGTCTTAACCAAAAAGGGCTTGTTGTATGCTGAAGTTATTGGAGAAGGGGCAATACCAAACTCCTACGAACAGCCTATTGTTTTATCAAGCCGTCATCGTCAATCTCTTCATCATCTTGCTCGTAATTTGCTTGATTATTTATCTGCCATCCCAGCAGTATATTTAATTCAATTCAGCTTACACAATAACGAAATTGTCTTCGATCGACTCTGGCCATTCCCTGCTGCCCCTGCTTTGGCTAGCTTGAAATTTCAAGAGCCAGATTTATTTGCTTGCCATTGGCAATGTCTCAGTAACCAGCCCATTACTGAGCTAAATTCTTTAGAACAAACTATGTCTATTTAGACTAGAAAAATTGTTCCTTACAAGGTGGGCAAAATTAGTTTTCAAGTACGTTAGGGAGTTGAAAGTTAGTTTGCCCACCCTATTTTTTATTGGTACTATGGCTTTAGAGCATTCTGACTACTGAACTCCTGCAACTACTGAACTTCTGAATATCAGTTGCCGTTGAATTGAGAATTACCAAAATTTCCAGTTGAGGAAAAAGCATTAGGTTGGGAATTAAACCCATTATTCGTCGGCTGAGAAGTGAAGCCATTGTTGACATTAGGCTGATTATATCCTCGTGGTTGTAACTGATAGTTACTAGGATTAAGCTGATAATACCTTTGAGTTTGCTCTTGATTACTCAAATTACCAGACTGAAATCCTGTGGGCGATATATTTACCGTTTGATTCCCCACTACACTAGGGCTAACACCTGGATTCGTTGGTTGTTGGTAGATTGGCTGTCCATAACTTGGTCTTGGAGTTATGGGAGTTGCATTTAAATTATTGTTATAGGGAATAGGAACAGGGGTAACATAATTACTGGGTTCTCCTGTGTTAACTCTAATCTCTGAAGTAGGCAGGTTAGAATTATTCTGAGCAGATGAGTTTGGCTCTGTAGTTTCAGTAGTGCTAGGAACAGTATTTATATTGGATAAAGAATTAGTTGAGCCTGAAGTAATATTTGGTATAGCAATTGCGCTATTAACTCGCTCGCGATCGGATAAATACAGTCTACCAACAGGATTGGGAATTACTCCAGGAGCAGAAGAGGCTGAGTTTTGGGGAATAGAGGTAGTAGGAATAGTCGGATTATAGCTACCAAAATTAGATAATTTAAATATATCTCTTGTGGGACTTGTAGCCAGATTATTTTGCTTATTTTGATTGGGTATTAACGGCTTGGGCGATCTATTTAATTTAGATTTTTGTTCCTCTTGAAAACGATGATAGATAGTATTTTTACTATCTGTTTGTAGAGAATTATTGGATTTCTTAGGATTAACAGTTTGACCAAGAGGTAAAGTTTGATTTTGCTCTAATTCTTGTAAAAGTACATCTAGATTATCTAAGTCTGCACCAACAGCTAAATCTTCTGCGGATATTTTTTGCTCATTAGCTAAATTTGATAGTTTACTCGCAGGGCTATTGTTAGTTGTATCTATTTCTGACAAATTACCATTAAGCCAATCGGGATGATGCCAGTATTGATAAAGAGCTAAGCCAATTAAGGAAGTAAGCCCTAAAGAACCCCAAAATAGAGGTCTGCGGAATGGTTTTAAGCGCGCTCCAAGATAGCGCATAGATGGAGGAGTGCTTTTAAAATTATCCATAATTACGAGAAGGATCGAGAATTAGTGTTTACAAACTAATAGAGGAGTTTTTCTTTGTTTAACCCGAAGAGCTAATTGCTAATCGAGTTGTCGCGAGCATGAGGATGAGCATACATTAAACAATACTATCCTACTTTCATATTACCTTTTATCTATTTTGTGTTAAGAGTTTTAAAAGAAGTTAACGGGTAGAAGAAAATAATAACAATCCAGCAGCACCCAAGCCCAAAATATTAGGTAGCCAAGCAGCTAAGAAAGGCGATAATACTCCCCAAACTCCCAAAGAACCAGTAATAAACGATAGTAAATAGTAAGTAAAAATTAAGCCAACACAAATACCAAAACTAGTAGCTTTTCCCGTATTTTGGGGTTTAATACCTATAGCTGCTCCAATTAACCCAAACACAAGACAAACAAAAGGTAAAGCCATTTTTTCTTGAATACGAACTTTAAGTCGCCGAATTCTTTTAGCTTTACCACCTACTTCTAAAACTTTGAGATACTCTTGTGCCTCAAACAGACTCATTTCACTCTCTGTACGGTTTTGACTAGCAACATCTATCGGGGTTCTGGGGAAAGCGATTTGTTGATGTTCAAAACGAACAATATTACGGTACGAACCATCAGGAGTAATTAAATAGATAGTTCCATTAAAAAAATCCCAAGTATTGTCAGCAACATTCCAATTAGCTGATTGAGCCGTGATAATCTGATCGACATCTTCTTGAGAGCGATCAAGAACTGTAATATTTTTCATTTTCTCACCATCAAATTCGTCCGCATAGAACAAACGATTAAGCACTTCTATTTTTCTACCATCGGCAAGTTTAATTCTTTTTTCTTCAGGAATAAGAATATTACTATCGCGAAAAGTAGGTCTACTTCGTTTGAGGGCTTTTTCTAAGGTAATTGTGGCTTGATAGTTAGCAGCAGGAGCAACAAAATTGTTAAGGGTAAAAGTAACTCCCACCACGATTAAACTAAAAATGACACTAGGCAGAACAAGTCGATAAAGATTAACTCCAATGCTACGTAAAGCAATTAATTCGCTATCGCTAGATAAACGACTATATGCCATTAAAGCTGCCAAAAGCATCGACATGGGAAAAGCAAACACAATAAATTCTGGCATCCTCAACAATAAAACTTGGAGGGCAACGCCTAAAAACAATCCTGATTCAGTAACTTTGCGGACTAACTCAAATAAAGTACCAATGGATAAACCTAGAGAGGTAAAAATACCCATACCAAAGACAAAGGGTAAAATCAACTCCCTGGTAATGTAAAGATCCATAACAGACAAGCCCAAGTTAGGCAAGCCAAAAAGTTCATATTTGCCGATTTTCATCGCAGCTATAAGCACCAGAGGAGATACATCATTCCTCATAGTAGCGAAAACAATTACCTTTTAATTTCTACTTCTTAATATTTTTACGTTAGATTGAGCCAGTTACCTGAGTAAATTTCTATAATTTGTTGATTATATCTATTCAGATAACGTTAGTTAGACTAGATTGATAATTCTGTTTAATGCTTCTAAATCATAGTCAACCAAGAAATCAACGCTCTTATTTTCCCAAGAAGAGCAATAAACTACGTTTACTTTTTTTGTCAGTGATAGCTGTAGGTCTTTGGTTTAGTTATAAACAAGTTCAGAGCTATTTCGTACAACCAGAAGCCTTATTCGTTTTAGGTGGACATGAAGAACGAGAGGGATTTGCTGCTCAATTAGCCAAAAAACATCCTGATTTACCTATTTGGGTTTCCTCTGGTAGTCCTAAAGAATATGCTCAAAGAATTTTTACTAAGGCAGGAATTAAAAGCGATCGCTTACATTTAGACTATCAAGCGAGTGATACTGTTACTAACTTTACTAGTCTTGTTGACCAACTAAAAGCTAAAGGTATAGATAGCGTATATCTAATCACCTCAGAAAATCATATGCCTCGCGCTCGTCTAATTGGGGAAATTGTTTTTGGTAGTCGGGGAATTATCCTTAAACCTATATCTGTACCTTCTAATTCCCCTCCAGAATCTATTCAAAAGTCTCTACGCGATGGAGCAAGAGCTATTTTATGGTTAACTACAGGACACACTGGTGCAACAATTACTCGCTTTGTGTTAGATAAATTTTAAGAGGTCTTCGCTCGTTAAAAACTTGATTTCTGCTGGAGACGATCGCCAAGTTATTATCTGGGATTTGGAAAGAATTATCGATCTTGACTACTTTGCCTATGCTTGCAATTGGATTAAAAACTATTTAAAAACTAATCCTACTGTTCAACAAAGCGATCGAAATATTTGTAATTAATCAATATTAATTATTCATTTTCCTCCTCTACAAATGCGGGAGCTTTTTTGTCACTTTTTAAGTCATTAATCAAAAATAATTGATCAATCAAAAATAATTGATGTAAAATAACAAAACTCCCATCATTAAAGGGAAAAATATTAGTGCTCAATATATCAATCTTTCCTTAATGACAATCAATAATTCTCGCCATAATTCTAAAGTAATCAAGGCTGGTAGTCAGCTTAGTTTTTTTGAAAAATATCTTACTGTTTGGGTAGTTCTGTGTATTGGAATAGGTATTATCTTGGGAAGAATATTCCCTGGAGTAGCTCAAACCCTTGATAGGATGAGCATTTATAACGTTTCCATTCCTATTGCTATCTGTCTGTTTTTCATGATGTATCCCATCATGGTTAAAATTGACTTTTCTCAAGCGGTAAAAGCTGCAAGAACTCCTAAACCTGTCATTCTTACTTTAGTTGTAAATTGGCTGATCAAACCTTTTACAATGGTGATATTTGCCCAGTTTTTCTTGGGATGGGTATTTCATTCCTGGTTAACAGAAACAGAAATTATTCGTAGCGCAGAAGTAAGCTTGGCTAATTCTTATATTGCTGGAGCAATTTTATTAGGTATCGCTCCTTGTACGGCCATGGTATTGATGTGGGGGTATTTATCTTATAGCAATCAAGGGCATACTTTAGTAATGGTAGCAGTCAACTCCTTGGCAATGCTATTTCTCTATGCACCTTTAGGAAAATGGTTATTATCGTCTAATAATCTCAGTGTACCTTGGCAAACTATTTTAGTATCGGTATTAATTTATGTTGGTTTACCGTTAGCAGCAGGAATTTATAGTCGTTACTGGATTTTTAAACATAAAGGTAGACAATGGTTTGAGAAGCAGTTTTTGCAATATCTTTCTCCTATTTCCATCGCTGCTTTACTTCTCACTCTAGTTCTCTTATTTGCTTTTAAAGGAGAGTTAATTGTCAATAATCCTCTGCATATCCTCCTAATTGCTGTGCCTTTATTTGTACAAACTAACTTTATCTTTTTGATTACCTACGTAGCAGGATTAAAATTAGGATTAGACTACGAAGATGCTGCCCCAGCAGCTTTGATTGGGGCAAGTAATCATTTTGAAGTTGCGATCGCCACAGCCGTTATGCTATTTGGTTTAAATTCTGGTGCAGCCTTAGCTACTGTTGTAGGAGTGTTAATTGAAGTACCAGTAATGTTAATGCTAGTAGAATTTTGTAAAAAAACTGCTTCTTGGTTTCCTAGACAACCAGAAAAAGCAACCTTACTCGATCCTCGCTGTATTAGTTCTTACAAATAATTAACCAGAAAAAACTAACTATGAAAAAAGTAATGTTTGTTTGTAAAAGAAACTCCTGTCGATCGCAAATGGCGGAAGGTTTTGCTAAAACTTTAGGAGAGGGAAAGATTGAGGTAACGTCTTCAGGTTTAGAAGCCAGTCGAGTTCATCCTACCGCAGTGGAAGTTATGTCAGAAATTGGCATCGATATTAGTAAGCAAACTTCCAATCCTCTGAGTGATTTTACCGCAGCAGATTACGATGCCGTTATTTCGATGTGTGGTTGTGGGGTAAACTTACCAACAGAATGGGTAACACAAGAAGTCTTTGAAGATTGGGATTTAGACGATCCCGATGGAAAACCTCTAGAAACTTTTCACCGTGTACGGGATGAGATTAAAGAAAGAGTTACTAACTTGATCGATCGACTGTTTTCACAAGTAGCAAGTAGTAATTAGTAAGTGCGGAGGAAGAACATCGAAGCCTCCGAGCAAGTTTTACCTCTTGTTAAAACAAGAGGATCCAGCCTCTGGAAGCCAACTATGTTTTTTTTCGCTGCTCATCGGCGAGGCTTTAGATCAAACTTTGGGCTTTACTTATTACTTCAGCCCGAAGGACACGGTAATATTGTTAGCAGTAATTTACTCTTCAAACAATTTAGCTATGGATATGGCAATATCAGCAAAAGCAGCAGGTTTAACCAGTCCTGCTGATAATTCTACTTGAGCAAGATAATTCTTATTTCGCGGTTTAGTAAATACGATTAACTGTTTATCTTTAACATCTAGTATCCAATATTCTTGAATATTTCCTAGAGCATAAATTTCTTTCTTTTTACCTAAATCGTAAGCCAAAGTTGTATCAGAAATTTCGATTAACCAAAAAATATCTTGAGGAGTTGGATGGTTTTGAAAATATTTGCTTTTAGGTAATTTAACTATAGCAATATCTGGCTCTGGTTCAGAATTAGCAAGAATAATGGGATGTGCTTCTCTAATCCAAGCTTTGCCAACGAGAACTTGACGTAAGTAATCAGCTACACTGCCACCATAAGCTGCATGAATTACCCCTTCTGGACTCATTTCGACTAATTCTCCATCAATTAGTTGAATGTTACGATCGCGTAAAATTCCAGCTTCAATCATTTTGTGATAATCGACGATCGACCATTTTGCTAAATTCACCATTATTTTGTCCTAGAAAAAGGGTATTTCTATTTTATTGGCTACACATTTTAGTATACAAACTTACTTGATAACCAGGCGATCGCTGTTTAGACAATTATTGAAATTTCAAGGCAATAGGGAACGCGCACCAAGAGAGAAAATAGAGAAGAGAACAAAACTATTGCCCATTGCCTTTTGCCTGTTCCCTTAGATAGCAACAGCCTCGGTAAAAAATGATACAGGATGGGGACAAGGAATTACATACCTTTACTATCAAATTACTATCAATTAAATTCTGCTCTAAACAATTCATTAAGAATGGTTAGGATTATCGAAATTACCCTAGATCATAAGAAAGGACAAGATTGAATAAGTAAAACTACCTCATAATATTATTTACATATCCAAATATGGAACACTTTCCTTGGTTGACAACTGTTATTCTCTTTCCCATCGCTGCTTCTTTATTGATTCCCATAATTCCTGATAAAGATGGCAAAACTGTACGCTGGTATGCCTTAATAGTTGGCTTAATTGACTTTGCTATTCTTGTTTATGCTTTCTACGTAGGCTACGACCTCAATAATCCAGGATTACAACTGGTAGAAAGTTATACTTGGATACCAGAATTAGACCTGAAATGGTCTTTAGGGGCTGATGGTTTATCTATGCCTCTTATTATGCTCACTGGCTTTGTTACCACGTTAGCCATTATGGCAGCTTGGCCTGTAACCTTAAAACCAAAGTTATTTTACTTCTTGATGCTAGCTATGTACGGCGGACAAATTGCCGTATTTGCCGTACAAGATATGTTACTCTTTTTCCTCGTATGGGAATTAGAGTTAGTTCCTGTCTACCTAATTCTTTCTATTTGGGGTGGGAAAAAACGCCTCTATGCTGCGACTAAGTTCATCCTTTATACTGCAGGAGGTTCACTGTTTATCCTGATTGCTGCTTTGACTATGGCATTTCATGGAGATACAGTAACTTTCGATATGAGCGCGATCGCTGCTAAGGATTATAGTTTTAATCTGCAATTATTACTTTATGCTGGCTTTTTTATTGCTTATGGGGTAAAACTACCGATTTTCCCTCTTCATACTTGGCTTCCTGATGCTCACGGAGAAGCTACAGCCCCTGCACACATGTTACTAGCAGGTATTCTCCTGAAGATGGGTGGTTATGCTTTACTACGAATGAATGCAGGAATGCTTCCTGATGCTCATGCTTTCTTTGCCCCTGTTTTAGTTATCTTAGGGGTAGTAAATATTGTTTATGCAGCATTCACTTCTTTTGCTCAACGTAATCTCAAACGCAAAATTGCCTACTCTTCTATCTCTCACATGGGTTTTGTGCTGATTGGTATTGCTTCCTTTACCGACTTAGGTACTAGTGGAGCAATGTTACAGATGATTTCTCATGGTTTGATTGGGGCTAGTCTCTTCTTCATGGTAGGTTGTACTTACGATCGCACTCATACCCTCATGTTGGATGAGATGGGTGGTATAGGCAAACAAATGAAAAAAGTTTTTGCTATGTGGACTACTTGTTCTCTAGCATCCCTAGCTTTACCTGGTATGAGTGGTTTCATCGCCGAATTGATGGTATTTGTTGGTTTTGCTACCAGTGATGCTTACAGTTTTACCTTTAAAGTAATCATTATCTGTTTAGCAGCAGTCGGTGTAATTCTCACTCCAATTTATCTCCTCTCCATGCTACGGGAAATGTTATATGGTCCAGAAAACAAAGAGTTGGTAGAACATACTAAACTAATTGATGCAGAACCCAGAGAAGTATTTATTATTGCTTGTCTCTTAGTACCTATTATTGGTATCGGTTTGTATCCCAAGATTGTCACTCAAATCTATGATTCTACAACCAACCAATTAACTGCTTTGATGCGTAATTCTGTCCCTAGTTTGGTACAAGAAGCCTATAAACCATCTAGTCCCTATTCTTTGCTATCAGCAAAAGCACCAGAAATTGAATTAGCTGCTAGCAAATAGTTATCGTTAAGTAAAAGCTTTATCCTCACATAATGTGAAGATAAAGCTTTTTTTGTTCTCGATCTTTAATAATTCCATCTAATGAGTAGTTAACTATAAAGACAAACAATGAAGTATGAACCTATCAACATTCAAGAAAAATTGTCAAAATTTGAAGATCATTGGTCTCCCAGAATAGTAGCAGAAATGAACGACTATCAATTTAAGCTAGTAAAGGTACAAGGAGACTTCGTTTGGCACAATCATTCAGACACAGACGAAGTTTTTTTAGTTATTGATGGAGAATTAGGTATAGAGTTTCGAGATGGAAAAGTTACTTTACAAGCAGGTGAGATGTATATAGTGCCTAAAGGTGTAGAACATAAACCTTATGCTGAAAAGGAATGTATGATAATGCTGGTAGAGCCAAAAGGGGTTGTAAATACTGGAAATGCTGGGGGAGATCTAACAGCAGAGAATGATATCTGGGTTTGAATAACTCGCTACTTACTACTCCCTACTCCCTACTCCCTACTACCCACTTAACTCAACCAGGGTTTTTAAGCCTTATCCACAAAAAGTCTATTCCCTATAACTTTGCTCTGACTGTAAACATATAATCGCTACCTGGTTCAAGCTGATAGTCAGAACGCTCCAAAAAACGCCCTAGAGGTTCTTTAATTAAAGCTCGACCTAAAGAGGGTTGGACTGATAACTGTTTTTGCCGAAAACGCCACTGAAAACGCCACTGATAATGAGCAGCAGTTACTTCACCTTCGATTTTGCCTAATTGCCAGCATTGTTGGGTAATACGAACATAGGCAGTAGTTTCTGGCAAATTTCGAGAACTCATAGGATTTTAGACAAATTACCTTTAGATACTATTCTGCTGATGGTCTCCTTTCTTAAAATAATCGATCGCTCACAAGAGTTACCAACTAAAAAGCAAATAAAATATTAAATCAATAATTATCTAATCGATCGGGCGATCGCCAATTAACTTTTACATACAATTGCTACTTTCGTCGGTATTGGCTATGTATTCTCTAGCTTTGCCACTAATATTTCAATACTAATTTTCACCTACGGGGTGCTTGTGGGAACAGGGGGTGGTATGGTTTATGGAGTACCTATGGTCATTGCTGCTCGGTGGTTTCCCGATCGACAAGGACTTGCAGCGGGTTTGACTATTATTGGATTTGGACTATCCCCCATCATGACAGCCCCATTAGTAGAAGCATTGATTGATGGCTATGGATTTAAACAAACGCTATTGGTTCTAGGAATTGCTTTTACAGTAGAGTTGTTGTGAAATAAAAACCATAAATGGCTGTATTCCATGCTTCGCAGGACTTATAACCCTCGAAGTTTTACATAAGCTAAAACCTTTGCCACAAAAGAGATTCAGCTATTTCAAACCTTATTTCACAACAGGTCTAGTTATCATTCTCTCGATTGCATTGATGGTGAAGCCTCTCAGCCCTGCTTACGCGAGGACTGAGCATCTGGTAAGACACTCTTCTCTATTGAGACAGCTACTCGTATCCCAGATAGCCCTGCTTCTAGGCGAACAGTCGGAACTTTTGCCGAAGCTGAACCTCTA
>JASJDI010000094.1 GCA_030065155.1 Xenococcaceae cyanobacterium MO_188.B29 | reverse complement strand
CATCTCTTCGGTGGCAATTTCATCTCACTTTTTTTCTCTCTCAGTCGATTCTTTTTCCTTTTCTGATTCCAGAATGGTTTGACCCCGATTTCCGATGTATTTCATCTGTGGGGCTGATGGATGTGGGATCTATTGTCGTAATGTAAATATCTGCAAACAAAGCTTGGTTTCTTCCTTCGTGCTTTCATAATTCTGGAAGAGACTCATAAATCCCCAAAAATGCAAGAATAAATAAATACGATCGATCTGAACAACTTGCATTACATAAACTACTATGGCTGAATCCCTCCAGTATCTTAGCGGTAGCGAAATCCGCGATAAATTCCTTAAATTCTACGAATCAAGACAACATAAAATCTTACCCAGTGCGTCTTTAATCTCAGAAGACCCCACAGTAATATTGACCATAGCTGGGATGCTACCTTTTAAAACTATTTTCTTGGGACAAAAAAAAGCACCTCAACTCCGCGCTACTACATCTCAGAAATGTATCCGCACCAATGATATAGAGAATGTGGGACGTACTGCCAGACATCATACCTTCTTTGAGATGTTGGGGAATTTTAGCTTTGGAGACTATTTTAAAGAACAAGCAATCGAATGGGCATGGGAACTTTCTACCCAAGTATATAAGTTACCTCCAGAACGCATTATCCCTAGTGTATTTCATAGCGATGATGAAGCCTTTGCTATCTGGCGTGACAAGATAGGTATTGCTGAACATCGTATTCAGCGTCTAGGCGATGATAACTATTGGACAATGGGTGCTACTGGTCCATGTGGTCCTTGTTCGGAGTTATTTTATGATTTTCATCCAGAATTGGGCGATGAAAATATAGATTTAGAAGACGACAGCAGGTTTATCGAGTTTTATAACTTGGTATTCATGCAATATAACCAAGACACAGAAGGAAATAGAACGCCTCTACAAAATAAAAACATCGATACAGGTTTAGGTTTAGAAAGGATGGCGCAAATCCTGCAACAAGTATCTAATAATTATGAAACCGATCTAATTTTTCCGATTATTAAAACTGCTGGATCGATCGCAGGAATAGATTACACTAAAGCTGACGAAAAAACTAAGACATCTCTTAAAGTCATTGGCGATCATGTTCGGGCAGTAGTTCATCTAATTGCTGATGGTGTTACGGCTTCTAATACAGATAGAGGTTATATTTTGCGCCGTCTAATTCGTAGGGTAGTGCGTCACGGAAGACTTATTGGTATTGAGGGTAGTTTTATTAACCAAGTTGCAGAAACTGCGATCGCGCTTTCAGAATCAGTTTATCCTAACGTGAGAGAAAGAGAAGAGTTTATCAAAAATGAATTACAAAGAGAAGAATCTCAATTCCTCAAGACTTTAGAAACAGGAGAAAAATTACTGGCAGAGATTTTAGCCAAGAAACCCAAGCAAATATCTGGGATAGAGGCATTTACTCTCTATGATACCCATGGTTTTCCTTTAGAGTTAACCCAAGAAATCGCTGAAGAAGAAGGTTTAAGCGTTAATGTCGATGAGTTTAACATAGAAATGGAAAAACAGCGCGATCGTGCTAGGGCTGCCCATCAAACCATCGATCTTACAGTCCAAGGTAGCATAGATAAGCTGGCAGAACATATTCATCCTACAGAATTTTCTGGTTATACAGAATTACAAGGAACGGCTAAGGTAGAAGCTGTTTTAGTAGAAGGCAAATCTGTCGAAACTGCGGAAGCTGGTACAGAAATACAATTGATTCTCGATCGCACTCCCTTTTATGCTGAGTCTGGGGGACAAATTGGCGATAAAGGATATCTCTCTGGGGATAACTTGTTAATCCGTATCGAAGATGTGCAAAAAGAATCAGGTTTCTTTGTCCATTACGGTAAGATCGATCGCGGTACTTTAAATGTAGGTACTAATCTCAATGCAACTATCGATCGCGCTTGTCGCCGTCGCGCCCAAGCTAATCATACTGCAACTCACCTATTACAAGCAGCATTAAAGAAAATAGTCGATGATTCTATTTCCCAAGCAGGTTCATTAGTGGACTTCGATCGTCTCAGATTTGATTTTAACTGTCCTCGTGCTTTAAAGCCAGAAGAAATTCAACAAATAGAAGATTTAGTAAATACTTGGATATCCGAGGCACACGAAGCAGATGTTAACATTATGCCTATCGAAGATGCTAAAGCCAAAGGTGCAACGGCTATGTTCGGGGAAAAATACGGTGATGAAGTAAGAGTAATCGATTTTCCTGGTGTTTCTATGGAACTTTGTGGCGGTACTCATGTTCAGAATACTGCGGAAATTGGCATTTTTAAAATTATCTCCGAAACAGGTATTTCTTCTGGAGTTAGAAGAATAGAGGCTGTAGCGGGTGCTGCTGTTTTAGACTACTTAAATGTCCGTGATAAAGTAGTGAAAGAATTGAGCGACAAGTTTAAAGCTAAACCAGAAGAAATTAGCGATCGAGTTAATAGTTTACAGGCAGAATTAAAAGCAACTCAAAAAGAATTAGAAGCAGCAAAACAAGAACTTGCTCTTGCTAAATCTGACAGTTTACTGTCTCAAGCAGAAACAGTAGGAGAATATAAAATTTTAGTAGCAAATATGGGCGAAATGGATGCTAAATCCTTACAATCTGCTGCGGAAAGATTGCAACAAAAACTAGGAGAATCTGCTGTAGTAATTGCTTCCATTCCCAGTGAAGGAAAAGTCAGTTTAGTTGCTGCTTTTAGTCAGAAAGTAATTAAAGAAAAGAAATTACAAGCAGGTAAATTTATTGGCGGTATTGCTAAAATCTGTGGTGGTGGAGGCGGTGGCAGACCAAATTTAGCCCAAGCTGGTGGAAGAGATGCAAGTAAGCTTGGTGAAGCTTTGAATGTTGCCAAGCAGCAGTTAATTGAAGGTTTGAATTAAGTTTTCTGGGTGGAACAAAATTCCACCCCTATTTTTAGAGGTTAGTTTTTATACCGTTTCTCAAATGTTGTAGTTGCGGAGTCATCATAATATTAGATTGCTATTCTCTCATCTTAATTGTATTTGATCGCGTTCGTGGAGAGTTAGCTATACTGCGATCGCCTTTTATTTTAATTCAATTTCTAATGGAATAACGGTTTAGCGAATCAATTTTAAAATCGCTCTTTCAACTGCTTGAAATTGCGTTTCTTTTAATTTTCCTTGAACTTTTAATACTTTATTCTGCGATACAGAAAATGGTTTATCGACTCTAATTGCACTTTTAACAGGCAAACTACCGCTATCTAAGTCTTGACTTTCAATAATAACTTTATATTCCGATCTAGATAAATTTGAAGTCATTGCCAAAACAACACAATCTAATTTTTCCTGATTGTATTGATTGTTTGATATTACTAACGCTGGTCTGACTTTTGCTCCAGATAAATCGGAAAAAGGGAATTTAATCAAGATAATATCTCGCTGTTTAACTTTCAAGACATTGCTCCCATAATCCCTCTGGTTCGTTGTCGTAAACTTCTTGTAAACCTTCTTCAGCTAATAGTTCATATTCATCTTGTTTAAGATCGCTATTTTGGTTTGGTTGTAAGATAATTACTTCTACTTCTCCTGGAGTTAGGTTAGTAGGTTGGGCAATAATTAAGTTACCTTCGCAGTCTATTTTTCCTTTCAGTTTGTATGCTTGCATAATCTAACATGGTTTTATTGTTTGATTATAGATTATTGATGATAGGCGATCGCTTCTTATTTTCAGTTAGCTTTCAATAAAATAATCAGAGTCAATTCTTTTCACTTCATATTTAGCAACAGGAGTCACACCTACATTATGTTCAATCATTAACTCTGTTAATCTATTACCATTGAGTAAAATAATTTTTGTCTCAATTTTCGATACATATTCAATAGCATCTTTTGTAAAATCAGAAGTAGTAATAAATATTCCTTTTCTGGCTCTTTGTCCTTGAAGCGCACCCGCGAATTTTTGTATTTCTGGTCTACCAACAACATTTTCCCAACGTTTTGCTTGCAGATAGATAATATCTAAACCTAGTCTATCTTCTTTAATAATTCCGTCTATTCCTTCATCTCTAGAACGCCGTAAAGCTTGACCTGCTTCTTTTCTAGAGCCACCATAACCCATACTTACTAATAAGTCTACAACTAACGATTCAAAAAAATTAGGCGAACATTGTTTGATATTTTCTGATGTTTGATACTTTATAGGAAATAGCAAAAATTTATTCTACTGTCCAATCTTGATTAAGTATTCGTAAATATCTACTGGGAATGTCATTTGGAAAAAATGAAGTAAGAAAAGGGATTTCTTTGATTTTCAACAAACATAAAGTTAAAATCATAATTAGTACGCCACCAAATGTTAGGCATACAATAGCATTAACTGTTTCATTTATTTTAAAAATATTAGAGATAACATTGTATATTTTAGGTAAAATTATAGTTATCATAAGCGATGATATAAATATATACACGTTAATCAATATATAATTATTTTTATCATTTATTTTTTCTATATTTTTAACTTCTCTTATATTGCCACTTATTTTTAGATTACTTTGATCTCCATTGTGTAAAATTTGTATAATTACTCCTTGATATGGCTCTAAATATTCAAATTTAATTGGTAAAATATTTTCTGTAGCATAATTACGATCTACATCTAGCTCACTTCTTTCTTCCTGTTCATTGTATAGAGTTTTATATTCATAAATTTTGTATTGAGGAGATAACTCGATTTTAATCGGTTTATTTTTAACAATATTCTTTTTACTTATTCCTTTATTTCCTTTATTGAAAATGATAATTCTTGATATTGTTAATTTTTCAATAGATTCATTTTCGTAGAAAATCTTTAGTTTTTTGACTTTATCTTGGAAAGGTTTATAATCAAATGTAACATTCCTAATGTAATAAACAGGTTTTTGATATTTAATTGCTGTGATTGCAAGTATAAGAGAAGGTATACCTACTAATAAGCCTATAATACTTAACAACAAACTCAAAATACCTAAATCCATTAAAATTTAAGCTCCTTTACTTTTCGATCATAAAAAAAGGGACAAATATCAAAACAAATTTAGTTAAATAACTAAAATTTTATTTTGCCCACTTCTTACATTTTTAATTAAGCACTAAAATATCTCGCTACGGAATGATAAGAAATAATCACTGTCATAGATTGTTCGGGATATAATTGTTCGCTTTCATCCATATACATATTGATGCGTTTGGTATCTAAACTATTCCAATTTGCTTTTGCCCTATTATATATTTCATCAATAGATTGATCTTGATAAAGCTGTTGAGAAATTTCTACATAATCGGTAGCATCACCATGAATTAAGCTTACAAATCTCCAAGTAGCAGCCGAACCTAAAGACTTTTGTAAAGCTTCTATCCATTTAATAATTACTTCTGTATATGTCATGGTAAATTTTTTATCTATATTAGCCATTATTATAAATTTCTTAAATTATTAAAATTGATAACATCAATTCCTTGCGCTTTTAAATAAAGAGATAGTTTTAAATCGTCAGTTAAAACAAGATACTTATCTTTAGCAAGATACATAATTCCACAATCAGTTACACCAAAACGGGAAAACATTTGTTGATTGGCTATTAGCCTACTTTCAATATATTCTTCGGTTATTTGAGCAATGAACCTGGCAAATACAAGCAAACATTGTGAACGTTCAGGTTCTCCTAACTGATTAGCAAGGCTATTAACTTCAGTGATAATATTAGGAGTAGTAATAACCTTTTGGAAACCCTGAGCTATCTGTACAAGCAGATCATAATCTTCAGGAATAAATTGTGCTGTTCTTTTAAAACGAGGTATTCTTTCACGATTCACCAACCCAACTAAATATAAAAGAAGAATATTAGTATCAATTAAAATTCCTTTGTTTTTGTATTTAGCTAATAAAGTTTGAGCCTCCTTCATTATAGTTTATACATTTTCATCGATATTACTTCTCCTGTCGCAGAATCAACTTTGAAAGTTTTGTAAACTCTTTCAACAGTTAATGTCTTTCTTTGAGGTAGTAAATTAGTCATTTCTTCAGAAAACAAAAGATTATTTGTATCGGTTTTTACTACTGTATTAGGGTCGATCTTACGATCGAAACCTATCGTAATCAACCAGAATTTTTTATCTTCTGATAGTTCCGTTTCTTCAATCAATACATTATCTAAATTATTTCCCAAAATATCATTGAATTCAGAAATATAATTCCGAACATTGTTAATCGCGGTTCTTAAATCAATTTGAGACATGATGCTTAACTACATGAATGCTAATACTCTTTAATCATAAAAAAAAGGGACAAATATCAACATAAATTGAGTTACATCACCAAAATTTGATTTTGTCCGCCTTTATTAATTAAGCACTAAAATATCTAGCTACAGGATGATAAGTAATAATCGCCGTAGTAGATTGTTCGGGATATAATTGTTCGCTTTCATCCATATACATATTGATGCGTTTGGTATCTAATAAATCCAATTGCTTGAATTGATCTTCTATATTAGGACAAGCAGGATAACCAAAACTATAACGAGAACCGCGATAGCGTTGCTGTAAGATATCTCGGATATTGTCCGACTCTTCCGCTTCAAAGCCTAACTCTTTACGAATTCTGGCGTGTGTCCATTCCGCTAAAGCTTCCGCCATTTGTACGGCTAAACCATGATAATAGAGATATTCGGTGTATTGATCATCTTTAAACAGTTTTTGGGCGTATTCTGTAGCAATTTCTCCTACTGTTACCGCTTGCATTGGGAATACATCGATTTTACCTGATTTTTTGGTTACGAAGAAATCGGCAATACATAAACGTTTGCCCGATTTTTGTCGGGGAAATTCAAAGGATGTGATTGGTTGTAGGGGCGAATGGCTATTCTCCCTTACATCGTTAGGGTCATAAACATATAATGTATTTCCTTCCGCGTTACAGGGGAAATAACCATAAATGACGGTAGGATGTAATAAGATTTCGCTGATACTTCTTTGTTTCCATTCTTCTAAAATGGGATAAACTTTTCTGGCGAGAAACTCATCATATTCTTCCCTAGATTGTTCCTTGGGTTTTCTAAATTGCCACTGTCCGACAAACAAGGCTTGTAGATCTAAATAGGGGAAAACTTCATCTAAAGGAATATCTTTTGCTTCTAATATTTTTGTTCCCCAAAATGGTGGTTCAGGACGTTCTATATCTAAACTAACATCATCAGAACGACGAGTATCTATTACTAATGGTTCTTCTTTCTTACTAACTTCATCAACAAAAATTTTGTCCCGATTTTCTCCTGCAAATGGTTGTTCCCCATTATCCCCCGTAGGGACGTTCCATGGAACGTCCCTACCATTGTCGTATTCGTCTAAAAATCCCTTAATATCATCCCAATTATCATTTGCTTTTGCAGGCATTAATTTATCCATAAAATGCAAATCTGCAAAAGCATCTTTACCATAGATAACTTTACCTTTATAGGTATTCTGACAATCTTGGTTAACAAATTTTGGAGTTAACGCAGCACCACCCAAGATAACAGGAACGGTAATGCCTTTTTCGTTAAATACTTCCAGATTATCTTTCATGAATGCCGTAGACTTTACTAACAAGCCACTCATGGCAATACAGTCTGGTTGGTGTTCTTCGTAGGCTTGAATAATGGCATCTACTGGTTGTTTAATTCCCAGGTTAATTACTTTGTAACCGTTATTGGAAAGGATGATATCTACTAAATTCTTACCAATATCATGAACGTCTCCCTTAACAGTAGCAATAACAAATTTACCTTTACCTCTGTCATCTGTTTCTTCTTTATCCATGACAGGTTCGAGATAAGCTACCGCAGCTTTCATAGTTTGGGCTGACTGCAATACAAAAGGTAATTGCATTTGTCCCGAACCAAATAATTCGCCTACAACTTTCATCCCATCTAATAGGAAGATGTTGATAATATCTAGAGGAGGATATTGTTGTAAAGCTTCGTCTAAAGCTTCATCTAAACCAATTCTCTCCCCATCGATAATATGGCGTTTTAAACGTTCGTCAATAGGAAGGTTTTTATCTACTGCTTCAGATTTCTTCGCTTTTTTCCCTGCAAATAAAGTTGTTAACTCTCCCAAGGGGTCATAGGTACAGATGTCACCATCGAATTCTCGCCTATCATAGATTAAATCCATACAGATCTTTTGATGGGATTCGTCGATTTTGGAGAGGGGTAAAATTTTACTGGCGTTAACGATAGCAGAATCCAATCCTACTTGCATACATTCATGTAAGAAGACGGAATTTAATACTTGTCGCGCTGCTAAATTTAAACCAAAGGAAACGTTAGAAACACCGAGTAAGATATGACATCCTGGTAATTCTTCTCTAATTCTCTTAATTGCTTCTACTGTTGCTTTGCCATTTTCTCTATCTTCTTCAATCCCTGTAGATACGGGTAAAGCTAAGGGGTCAAAAAAGATTTCATGGGAAGGGATACCATATTCTACCGCAGCATTATAAGCTCGTTTAGCAATTTCAAACTTTTTATCTGCAGTACGTCCCATACCATCTTCATCGATAGTACCAATAACAATACCCGCGCCATAGATTTTAGCAAGTTCGAGAACTTTAAAAAATCTTTCTTCCCCATCTTCGTAGTTAGTGGAGTTGAGGATACATTTACCACCCGCTACTTTTAACCCAGCTTCCATTTTTGTCCACTCGGTAGAATCAAGCATCAAGGGAAGAGTAACATTATTAACCAGACGGGATGCCAACTCGTGCATATCTCTTTCCCCGTCGCGCCCAACATAATCTACGTTAACATCGAGAATGTGCGCCCCTTCTTTTACCTGGGCTTTTCCCATAGCGACTAAACTATCCCAGTCTTCATCATTAAGTAGAGTACGGCATTTTTTAGAACCACTGGCGTTTAATCTCTCGCCCACAATCAGAAAAGAATTATCTTGAATGTAGGGTTGAGTGCTGTAAATAGAAGCTGCGGAGGGTTCTAATTCGGGGTGTCTTTCTTTGGGCGTTAAATCTTTAGCTACTTCTGCTAATTGCTGGATGTGTTCGTAACGAGTACCACAGCAACCTCCAATTATCTGTACTCCCAAATCTTCTACGAAGTGCATCAAAGCCATGCGAAGTTCCATAGGAGTTAATTTATAATGCGCCTTACCGCCGACATTTTCAGGTAAACCCGCATTGGGAATACAAGAAACAATAAAAGGTGAATGTTCAGACAGATGCTTAACGTGTTCCTTCATCAAGTCGGGACCCGTAGCGCAGTTAAGCCCTAAAATATCTATAGAGAAGGGTTCTAAAATTGCCAAGGCTGCTTCCATTGTCGAACCAGAAAGCATTGTTCCCATTTGTTCCATTGTCACGGAAACCATTAAGGGGCGACGTTCTCCTTTTTGTTTAAATACTGCTTCAATACCATTGAGTGCTGCTTTTATCTGCAACACATCCATACAGGTTTCCACTAAAAATAAATCTACTCCACCATCAAATAATGCTTCTGCTTGCTGTTGATAGTTTTCCAGTAATGTATCGTAATCAATATGTCCCAGGGTAGGTAACTTAGTACCAGGACCCATCGAACCTGCAACGAAACGAGGTTTTTCTTCTGTTGAATATTCTGCTGTTAATTTCTTGGCTAACTCCGCAGCAGTCTTATTAAGATAATACGCCTTATCCGCTAAATCGTATTCGGCTAGTACCATCGCTGTACCGCCAAAGGTATCGGTTTCAATCACATCCGCACCAGCTTCTAGGAAACCTCGGTGTACTTTTTCCACCGCTTCTGGTTTGGTATGTACTAAATATTCATTACATCCTTCGTATTCCGCACCACCAAAGTCCTCGGCGGTGAGATTCTGAGTTTGTAGGTTTGTACCCATACCCCCATCAAATACTAACACGGGGCGATTTGGGCTTTTAAGGCGATTTAAAAAGAGACTGTTCATTGCTAGCGACTGCTGATCAACAGGTTATATAAATTTACTTAAGTCTTATTATATGGGCTTTGAGGGAAAGAGGTATTATCTCAAGCAGAGGCTTATAGAACTCATTAATTCTATAGAAGTACCAGCTTATCTGTTAACCACCTTATAATGCTATAAATTATCAACTATTATTAGTGTCTTTCAGGATGATTTTCTAACAATAATATCTTTCCGTACTATTTCTTTGCCTTAATGGTCGGTCTTTTTCATTCCCTATTAATTACCATTAGTAAAAATACTTAATTTAATCTCACTAGCTATTGACAATTATTATTAATAGCTTATATACTTAACTAAAGTGTTCTCCTCTCAAAAGGAATCGGCAGGCAAAGTCGCCAGTTTTTAGAAAGCGACTCTCCTGTTTTTTTTTGCTATACCTATTGGTTGATTTTAATTGAGGGGGTTTGGCTAGCTGTAATTCCAAGTCTAGTTACGATCGATTTAAGCTAGCTAAAACCTTATCTTCAGTAGTGTAATCCAACAGTTTGGATTTTTCTACTTCGGAAAATTCTTCAGGTGGATGTTTTCTCTCCCAAGAAATAGTTTTTCTGAAGGCTTCATCGCGATCGACAATTTCTGTATAGTCTAATTCGGTGCGAAGGCGAGATGAGTCTGTAATCCAGTGCTGGTTTAAATTTGCTTTAAATTCCCACGATGCAGGCATCTGGGTTTTAGGGATAATTACTATCTCACCCTGCCATCCTACAATTTTGGCGATCGCTTTAACTAAATCTGCTACGGTTGAACCTGGTAACTCTGCCACATTATATATACGTCCTTTGGCTTTTTCATTATTAACGGCTAGGGCGATCGCATAAGCTACATTTTCGACATAACCATAACAACCTTGCCAATGAGCTAGTTTTTCCTCCAATACAATAGCAGGACGCTTATCATCCATACGTTTGAAATAGGGATATAGGCGATGTTGATAATCTCCAGCACCATAAACCATTGGTAGTCTCAGAATTGTCGCTGGTAGATCGGTAGCACTCATAAGAACCTGCTCTACAGGAATTTTGTCATAATCATGAGCAAAAGGCTCGTCAGAAAGACCACGATAAGGATAAAGTTGAGAGCGTAAAGGAGAATTTTCAGTTAACGGTGTTCGATCGATAATACCTGTTTCTTTTTGCCAAACAATATCACGGGCGCGATAAACATCCCCAGAGCTAATAGCTACAACTCTTTGAGCGATATCTTTAAAAGTATCTACTACACCTAGAGCATCTTTAGCAGTGTAGGGAATCATATCTAACACTACTTCTGGTGCAAGCTGTTGGAATTGCGATCGATAGTCTGATAAGTTATGTCGATCGCCTTTTATCCATTTAACCTCTTCTGGAAGTTCTGCTGTTGTTTGTCCGCGATTAAATACTGTTACTTCATGTCCCATTTCTATCAGTTGACGGACGACATGAGGCCCAATAAAATTAGTACCGCCGATGACTAAAACTTTCATAATTATTTTTTGGCTAAATATCTACTAAAATCAAAAAATTAACACTCATGCAGGTGGCTTAGTTACAATCTCGTCGATTAAGCCATAGGCTTTTGCTTCTTTCGCGCTCAGGAAAAAATCTCTTTGGGTGTCATGTTCTATTAATTCTTGTGAGCGATCAGTGTTAACAGCAAGTATTTTGTTAATTGTTTCTTTGTAGAACGCTATTTCTTTGGCTGCTGTTTCAATATCAGTCGCTGTTCCTTCAACATTCCCAGATGGTTGCTGGATTCTAATTCGAGCATTAGGCAGTGCGTATCTTTTTCCTTTAGTTCCCGATGAAAGCAAGATTGCTCCCATAGATGCAGCAGTCCCGACACAGACAGTGCAGACATCAGAATCAATTTGTTGAATTGTGTCGTATATGGCAAGTGTTGCCGTTACCGAACCGCCAGAACTGTTGATATACAAAAAAATATCCTGTTCTGAGTCTTCAGCAGCTAGAAACAGCAATTGAGCAATAATCTCGTTAGCTGTTTCGTCTGTTAGTTCGCCTCGCAAAAAGATAATTCTCTTTGCTAAGAGGCGATCGTAAATATTAAAGGCTTGCTCTACATCATCTAATGATGAGAAAGTAAAGGGGATGTTGCCTGGTTCAGGAGGGTTCATGGCGATGATCTCTACGAATATCAATGGGAATAAGAGCAGATATTAATTAGCAAGTTGAGCTTTCATAAGAGTCTCCATTTGCGGAATGAAGGCTTCGATTGCTTCTGGACTAGGTTGAGTCTTTTGCCAAGTTTCGCGCTGTATTAACCGCTTACTCCAAACACTCAGCTTGGGATATTTATCCAGAGGCACACCAAGACTAGGTAACCAAGGTATCATCGTTCCAGCAACAATATCAGCCCTAGTAAGGCAGTCATTACTAAAATATGAATGCTCGCCTAATATACTTTCAAAAAATTTCAGTACTGTATGCGCTTTCTGCTTTGCCTGTTCTAGTTTGTCTGGCTCTTTAGTAAAACCCATCATTTCCGAACTGAGTCGAGTCAAAATAGGTGAGAGTTCATTGACTGTTACCATTTCTACCATTTTTACAGTAGCTAGAGCTTTTGCCTCAGTAGGCAGTAGGGGAGTTTGGGAATACTTTGCCTCCAAGTAATCAAGAATTGCCAAAGACTCTACGAGAATAAAATCATCATCGACCAAAACAGGAATATGGTGAAAAGGACTAATTTCGAGAAACTCTGGTGTTAATTGATCGCCGTCCAATTTAACTACGATCTCTTCAAAGGGTATTTCTTTCTCTAGCAGAGCAATCCACACGCGACGAGAATTAGCAGAGATGGGATTGTGATAGAGTTTCAGCATAGATAAACCTCTTTGTAATTAGATATTTTTCTGTTTGATAAATTTCACAGTTGGTTGAATAACTTGTTTATCCCAAAAAATTTTTATGAGGCAGAGTCAAATTTCCACCAGGAAGGCTTCCAACTATAGCGATCTTCTTCTGCGCTAACATGACCTAAACCTGGAAAAGGCAGATGAGGAACTAACAATTCGACTCTAGACTGGCTAACTTCTTCAAGGAATTTTTTTCTGGTAGCAAGACCTTTTTTATAATCAGTATCGGAAGCCACTTCCCAATCGGGATGCTCTAAATCCAGGGGATCACTAAAAAAAACATCGCCAGTTGCTATTAACTTCTCTTGCTCCGAGGTAATCAAATATGATGTGTGTCCTGGAGTATGACCTGAAGTATCTGTGGCAATAATTCCGGGGATGATCTCAGTTTCAAATTCAAAGAATTTCGTCTTGTTTTTAATTAAACTTAATATCTGTTGCACTCCTTTAATCATAGATTCCTTAGTTTTTGCGTCGAACAAAGAATTAGGCAAACTAACTTGAGGATCTGTCCAAAAATCCCATTCTGACTGAGAAATGTAATACTCAGCATTAGGATAGGTTAAAGTACCATCGGCTGAAATCAAGCCTCCAATATGATCGGTGTGAGCGTGAGTGATTAAAACCATATCGATGCTATCTGGATCTATACCAGCATATGTAAGATTTTGAGCCAGATAGCCAGCATTATTACCAAAAAACTGTCCTGCACCACTATCAATCAGGATTTTATGCTCTCCTGTATCGAGATAGAGAGTATTGACATACAATAAATAGTCGCTACCAGTAGGCAAAAAACTTTCATAGAGAGATTTTTTGATTTCAGCAAGCTCGGCGTTAGGAACAAAGGAACTGAGAGAAATCATGAAATTGCCATCACTTACAGTCATTGCGTTGAACTTGCCGATTTTAAAATGATAGACAGCAGCGTTAGTTTGGGTATTAGTCAGTTCGGTTTGAGCAATCCCCAGGCTGGGGGTAATTCCAATTGCTTTGGGACTATTGCCTAATTTAGAAGCTGCACCAAAGACTAAAAACAGCATAGTACAGATTGCTACAAGCAAAAGTCGCCATTGTTTAGATAATTTGTCGAAAGCAAATATAAGTAACACCTCGATCGTCCTCCACAACTTGTTGCATAATTTAAATTTGGATATTGGATTTATTTACTATCCTTGGTTACTGGTTTCCGGACGTGCTGTTGACGATAAGCGCGATCGCCTCACTTTCTTGAAGTAAAGTTTCACTGCTGCGGATCGAATTTATAGTTTTTGATAAGTTCTGTGTTTATAATTTATTGCAGCACTCAATAACTACAATTTTTTTAAAATCTTTTTGTTTTCTCTTCTAACTTTGGAAATCCAACCTTGTGCTGAATTAAGTATTTCTAAATAAGAATCCATTGTATCCGCAGCACGTTCGGAAAAGTAAAGAGGAAAATACTTGGGAAATAGTTTGTGCATTACTCTGCTAATGTTTCGTCGCAACAGCCATTCTATGACTAGACTTTTGGACAACGGAAAAGCATAATCAGAAAGTTCGCTCAAAGCATGAGTATCTGGTATTCGACATAAACTAAACTGAGCCAGAACTTCTGTCCAATTATCTTCATATTCATCTAAAAGTCGCTCTAAAATTACCACATCTTCCATAGCAGAATTACAACCTTGACCGAGACTTGGAGAGACAGCATGAGCAGCATCTCCCAAGATTAAAACGCTATCATCATAATGGTAGGGGTTACAGCGAATTGTCATTATCCGAGAAACTGGTTTTTCTAAAAAAGCTTTTGCTTCTTCTTCGGATAGATGTTGCCTAATATCGGGAAAGTTTTCTTGGAAAAAAGCCAGCACTTCTTGCACGTTGGAGAAAGAAGTAAGAAAATTTTCAGGTTTGGGAAACTGCAGGATACAACTAACGGTTTTATTGAGTTGTGGTACTGCTAGCAACCTTGTGCCATCTTTTAACGACCAGCCATAAAGCTTACCTGCTTGAAAATTGTATCCTTTATCGGCATCAGGTTGAAGATAAAGGGTTTTATGGCCATTAGTTAGATATTTTTGCTCTAATTCAAATAGCTTAGTATTAAGTAGAGAATTTCTGACTACCGATCGCACTCCGTCCGCACCAACTAACAGATTGTAACTAACAGTAAATTCCGAATTAGATGCTGTTTGGCTCTTGTTTTCAAAGTATGCCGTCTTAGTTTGAAGATCGAGGCGAGTACATTGACAGTCAAAATTAATCTTGACCTGGCTAAGATCGTATTGTTCTGTCAACTTGTTTAACAAAGCGATCGCTAAGGTAGTACGATCGATGGTGTATACAGGTTTGCTTCTTGGCAAGTAACGACTTTTGCCATTATCTAAGTGAGCAACACGTCCTGTAACTACGATTGCCTCCGCTTTAACTGCTTCTTCTAGTCCTGGAATATTTCTTAAAGCAGACAAACCTCTTTCGCACAAAGCTAGAGGATAGGTTCTATAGGTAGAAAAAGAAACGAGTCTAGGATCGCTGAGGCGATCGTAAATATCAATTTGATAATTGCCACGGCGTAACAGGTAATGTGCGAGAAGAATTCCACAAGGACCAGCACCGATAATTGTTACTTTAGTAGCCATAATTTGTTGATGTTTGCTCTCTGTATTGTGTAGAAATTTAACAGAAATTCGATCACATGTAGTTTAACTTCAGACATTAATTCAATCATTCTTCTTCGCTAGTATTTATAGTATGGCAAAAATGCGAATTGCCAAGGATCAAAGTGAGCGATCGCCATTTAAATATTTTCAACAGATTAAGTTTCAAATACTCCGTTGGTAATTATTCATCGATCTTGTTTGAGTTGATATTTTCCAGATGCTAGAACAAACTCTTGAATTAGCTCGATTTGTGTTGATAAATCTAGTTCTTGGTAGGGTAAATTGATTTTTGCATTTTGGGCGAGTTGTTTATTGAAGCTCTCAATTTTCTCTATAGGTGCGTTGTGCAATCCCCTACATATACCAAGAGGAATCTCCGAAACACCAATAAAAGTGGGTTGAAACTTTTTGGCAACAAACTCGATCGATGTTCCAGAACGATCGCGATCGTCACGAGAGTTTAATTCAACCGCAGTAGGAATAGTAAAGAATCCTGGAAACAATGCTTTTTGAGAATCTCCTGTAGGGTCAAACTCCAATAGTGGAATCTTTAAAGGTTGGCAAATAGTAGCGATTCGATCGGCTACAAAAGCTATGCAGTCATTTGATTTCCCTGCCACGTAGAAAAATAAACCAGGTGCAACTGGTGCAGCATGCAGCGAAAAAAAGGTATCAATTCGGGGAAATGTTTCTAACCACTGTCGAATTGCTTCACATTCAGGGTAGCAGTTTGCGATAAAATACCCCTCTAAATCGCGGACAGACTTTAAGCTTAACAACTTGGGCAAAGTAATTGGTTCGGACAATTGTTGTACGTTTTCTGCCAGAAGATCGCGATCGGCGACTGGGACAAAATGATATTGTAGACGTTTGGTATTTGCGCTGTTCAGCTTGGAAATTAGATCGACCAATGCTAATTGTCCGATTACCTCACTGGCGTGCATTCCCGCTATAGCAACTATTATGCGATCTGCGCCAGAGCGTGCTGCTCGATTGGGATTTTTGTCACCAACAGTTACGCTGTATATAGGTTGCTGTTGACCCGATCTACCGATCTCTTTGATAATTGCTCCATGTTTCTCAGTTTTGAGAAGTAATGCTTCGAGTTGTTTCAAATCATTCCATTTCATGGGATAGCTTTACCTCGTGATTTACGCGTTTTTGTTAAAACTTTAGGAGTAACCTCTTCTAAATTTGATATGCTTGAGCTTGAATATGCCAAAGATGGGCATATTCCCCCTTTTGTTGTAATAATTCTTCGTGAGTACCTTGTTCAATCAGTTTTCCTGCTTTTAAAACCATAATTAGATCGCACATCGATACGGAAGCCAAGCGATGAGTAACTAAAATTGCTGTTTTACCTTTGACTAATTCAGAGAAACGATTATAAATTTCGTATTCGCTGCGAGGATCTAAAGCTGCTGTGGGTTCGTCTAATACTAGCAACTGTGATCGCCTTTCTCGGATAAAAGCTCTGGCGATCGCTATTTTTTGCCATTCTCCCCCAGAAAGTTCCGTACCATCAAATTGTTTACCTAATAAGGTTTGGTATTGATTTTCCAGGCGATCGATCTTATCGGCAATTCCCGCTTTTGAAGCTGCCAGTTTTAGTTTTTCTAATTTCTCTAAGGAAGTTAAATCTCCTAAAGCAATATTTTCCCCAACTGTCAAACTATAACGACAAAAATCTTGAAACACCATTGCTATTTGTTGTCGCCACTGATTCAAATCTAGCCGTTTAAGGTCGATGCCGTCTATTAAAATTTTGCCAGCATTAGGATCGTAAAGTCGAGCTAACAGTTTGATGATAGTTGTTTTCCCTGCGCCATTTTCGCCTACTAATGCTACAGTTTTACCTGGTTTTAAAGTAAAAGAAACTCGCTTTAATGCTAGTCTGCCATCAGGATAAGCAAAAGATACATTGTCAAAAACAATTCCCGATGTGATAGGAGTGGGAATATTTTTATTACTAAAAGTAAGCTCCATAGTTGGTTTACTTTCTAAAAATTTAAACAGACGTTCCATAAAAATTAGAGCTTCTTGTAAACTAAAAAATTCACCAAACAAGATTTGTAAGCTGTTTTGAATATTGTTTAAAGCCTGAATAAATAGCAGTACATTCCCTGCGGTAATCTGGTTATTTACAGCTTTTACAACTACCCGATAAAAAGCGATCGCATTGCCTCCAGCACTCAAAATTTCCCAGATGCTTAAGTTCCAAGCTTGTTTACCTCGTATTTTACGCATGGCTCGATATTTATCGGCAAAGGCTTCTTGATAGCGTTGTTTAAATAATGAACCCAATCCAAACAAACGCACTTCTTTGGCATAAGTATCGGTTAATAGTACAGAGGAATAATATTTCATTCTTCGAGCCTGAGGGCTTTTTCTCGAAATTGTTTGCCAAGTATCCCATTGGATTTTAAAAGAAAAATAAATCTTGGGAAATGAAGCAAATAAAAGTAATAAAGGAATCCACCAACCAAGAGGAAATAACAGAATCAACATTGTAATTAGGTTTAGTAAATATTGAAACCCATTGCCAAAAAACATTATGAGGTTGAGGGGTTGCCGATTTACTTCTTCCTCTATTAATTGAATTTCGTTATAAAAATGAGTGTCTTCAAAATAAATTAAATCTGAGAAATTATTAGCTTTATCAAGGATTAATATATTGATATGAGCCGAAAGTTTTTCAGTAATATTTCTAAAACCAACATCAAGAAATGGCTCTTGAATACTTTGTAATAAAATAGCTACTACCCAAGCAAAAACTAGAGAAAATAAATTCCCATAATTATCTAGCTGTTGAGAATTTAAACTGCTCGCGACAGTGTCAACTATTTGTTTATTAATCCAAATACTGAACCCAGGAACAATACCTCGCACTATCATCATGCAAGTTAGAAAAGCAACTTCTTTAGGAGCAGCTTGCCAAATTAAAGGCAAAGAACGCCCCAAAATTCGGCTATACCTAACCACTAACTTAAAATATTGCATTTGCTCTAAACTTCAAAACTTAAACAATGACTTGCAATAGACACCAGACTGAAGTTGACAGCATTAATATCTGCCTCTTGGGGTGTCGATGGTAAAAATATCTGATGAGTGCAAGAACTACTTCATTATTCTAAATAAAACTCCAGTAATATTTATTCTACAACGCCTTTTATGCCTTTTATTCTCTCACTGGTTTCCAGCTATACTCTTGACGATCGAGCGATCGCCTAACTTTTGATGTGTCTATTTCTGGCATATGTAATTCAACCAATTCCACTGTTTCGGCTACCAAGTCTTTTAGTTGGCTAGCAGCATATAAAGGTTCTTGGTGATAGATACTTTCCAGACGCATATATAAGTTTTCAGGAGCAATATTCATCTGTTCGATAAACTGTCTCATGCGTTTAAATTGAAAAGTCGAGTAATACAAACGATTCAACCCCGCTAAAACAGCAAGAAGATTTTGTCCTGCTTCCAAACGTATTTGATGCTGGAAAAGTGTAGTGTCTCTTGTAGCCAAGTCTTCTTGTAAAGCCCAAATCGGGACAAAATTTAAATGTTTGGCTACCATCGCTTGGGCTAGTGCGTCTGGGTAATCAGCAATTTTTTTCTTCCATTCTTGAATTAACTCTTCGCCGTACAGAGGAATACAGTCAAGCATTCCTGAAAGAGCTTTTTGTAGGGGAGAAGTAACCTCAAGTTTTTCTAAAATCGTTGCTATGTCTCGTTCCCAAAAGGCAATGGTGGCATTACCGATTTGGAATTCTACCCCATCGATAAAATAAAATTCACCAAAGAATCCCTCACTGTATCCATCAAAAATTCGGATAGGTTCAGAACCTTTATTTTGCTGACGGGCAGATTTTAGCTTTTCGATCGAAGGTAACTCATCGTAGTAGATAAACATCTCCACATCAGAATAGAAATCTGCTTGTCCTGTAGCAGTAGAGCCTGTAACCATTGCTGCTTTAGCTTCTGGATTAGCAAGATAGGCTTGTATATTTCTTTTTGCTAGTGACAAAAGATATTGACTGGCTTGATTCATGGCTACTTTTTTTTGGTAGTAGTCAACAACGATCGATTATCAATTATTAATTTGGCGTTGCTGAAAGGTAATGAAAGTTTTTGCCCAGTAAAGTGGTTATGATAATAGTTAAAAGAATGATATTAAGATGTTTTTTACTTTTATCTCTCTTTTTACTATCACTTTGTCTCTCGTCTTAGCAGGATGTCAGACTGGAGGTGTATCGGAATCAATCTCAACACAGTCATCACCTGAACGCCAAGAGTCTTCCGATCAGCTAGAAAATGTTACAAATAGTCCTGGGTCACTTGATTACAGCGGATCGGATGAGAATCCTCCCCTTGATTCATGGGCTGGAGCGTACGCTTTTGCCGAAACCTCGACGGATGATGGGCAAAGACAAATATGGCTTTACGATCTCGAATTGTTTCAACAAAAAGATGGTTCCTGGGCTGGAAGTTTAAACATAGATGGCTTCGATACCCTCAAACGCTACAATGTTCGCGGTGAATTAAAGGGCGATCGAATGCAGGTCATTCTGGATGATTATCGAGAGGGTAGTATGGGCGAATCCCCATCTCTTAATTCGACTTTATTTATCTTAGAAGAGGTATCCAATAGCGGAAAGCGAACTATCGTGACTCAGTGGGAGAAGCTAGAACCATATTTGTCTTCAACGCCCAGAGTAGGTATAGCTTTCCTGAAGCCGTATATGAAACGTCCTGAGCCGTCAGATTAGGGCGGAACGGACTAAATCTATAGGCGTTAGTGATTGCGTAATGCTTTTCCTGTGTTGGATTACTGATTACTAATTACTGATTAGTAATAACGCAATAATAAATCTGATAATTTTTGGGTAAGACGATAATTCCATTCGTCTCTGAGATTTGTATAGCTAACCAAAGAATCTAGTTGTTTAAATGTCCCTAATCGCCTAGGATTTGATTTGGGCATTAGTTGGGTAGTATTGATACCAGGTTCATAAAGAAACATCCCTGTAGTAAAATCACTTGCTTTATTACGGTTACTATTAGAAATAGCTGCCGTTACATAACTAGCTTGTCGATGTCTTAATTCCAGTTGCGTTCCCTCTTCAACGGGAGTTAGTGTCCAAATTACTAGTGATGATTCGCTTGTCTTACTATCTTGCCAAGTATAGGCTAGACGTTTTGGTTCATCTAGCTCGATTACTTCACAATGAATAGTGGTTTCTAATCCTGGTAAAGAATTACTTGTAAACTGGAATTTATGACCTATACGTGGCTCAAAGTTGTTTGGCATCATCCAAACATTCAAAGCACGTCGATCGATCAAGGCTTTCCAAACTCTTTCTGGTGGATGAGGATAAAAAATATTTAGCTCAATCTGCTTGTTCACGAATTCTCCTCCAAGTAATCGCTGAGAGCTTCTAGTTTCTCTTGCCAGAATTGTTCATAATGATTTACCCAGTCAGATACCTGTTTTAAAGGTTCTGGATTTAAACGATACAATCGCTCTCGCCCAACTTTTCGCTGAGTTACTAACCCTACTGCCGACAACACTTTCAAATGCTGAGAGATAGCAGGTAAGGACATAGAATAGGGTTCTGCCAGTTGTTTGACTGGTTGTTCTCCCTGACTCAATCGATCTAAAATTGCTCGGCGAGTCGGATCGGCGATCGCTGTAAATACATCAGCACTACCAGCATTTCTACTCATAATCTCCACAATAGTTAAGTGTTTGCTTAACTAAAAATATGATAGTTAAGTATTTGCTTAAATGTCAACTTTTCGATCGATTTATTTACGAAGTCAGACCTCTTTTATAGAGTTTTGGCATTATTTACAGGGTTTGCCAGCAGTAGAGTAATATAATTCAGAATGTAGCTAACTAATCCTATTCTGTGAGAGTCGATCGAAACATATATTCTGCCATTCAAAAATACGAGGAAATGTTAGCTCAACTCGAAACGGCTACTTCTCCAGCAGAACAGGTTCTCCCAGTTTTATTGGCACGGGATGCAGTTCAAGATGTTCTACAGAAAGTAGAATGTCCACCTATTTCGCTTTTGTTATATCTAAGTGAATTAGATAAGCGATTGCGAGAACAACAAGCAATCATAACTGGCGCGTCAGATTATTCTCACTGGCGCGATAGTTTTCAGCCTCCAGATTCTTCTTGGTGGTGGTATTTCTCCGAATCTATACCTCTTTGGTGGCAAGTTCTTAATCAGTCGTGTAATTTTCTAACTTTAGCTTTTCTAACTTTCTCTGTAAGTCTTATTGCTGATGCAGTTCCCCGATTTCTTAGTGGAGGGTTCGATACAATCAGTGTGCTAGCTGTGATTATCCCCAGTTTACTGACTCTTTTAACCAGTGGTGCTTTAACCCCCATCGGACGAGAATTTCGTAATTATTTGTTTCAGAAACTAGCTAAATCTTACTGGTCGCTTGTTACTATGGCGATCGCTCTAATTCTTCTGGTCTTGTTAATCTTTGCTCATAACTCTTTCCCAGAAATAGCTGTATACTTCCACGATCGAGGAGAAAAACAATATCTAGCAGGGAGGTTGGAAGAGTCTCTAGGCAATTATCAAAAAGCGATCGCCCTAAATCCGAGTTATGCGGAGGCTCATTATAACTTAGGATTAGTTTACGAAGACCTACAGCAGTTCCCGCAAGCTCAAACCGAATATCAACTGGCGGTACAACAAGATGTGTCAGCAACTCTGTTAACTCGACTCAAAGCCTATAATAACTGGGGTCGTCTCCTCATTCTACAAAAAAAATATACTCAGGCGATCGCTCCGTTGCTGGAAGGCAAAAATGCCTTGAATGAAGAACAAGTAACCACCAATAACGATTTCCAACAAGTTAAGTATGCTTTGCTAAAAAATTTAGGTTGGGCGCAGTTAGAACTTAAACATTATTCGGAAGCAAAATCTTTGTTAAAAGAAGCGATCGATTTAGACTCAAACAAAGCACCAGCTTACTGTTTGTTAGCTCAGGTTTTTGAAGGACAAAGCCAGAAACAAGAAGCCTCAGATAATTGGCAAAAATGTATCGCCTACGCAGATGCTAATTCCCCCGATGAGTATTTATGGAAAAGTATTGCTCAGGAGAAATTAGAGAAGGAGAAGAAACCTTAACGTGATGTGATTTCGGAGAGACCTTCGGTAGTCGCTCCGCGTACGTAATTCGGAGTTATAATTTTTTCAAACCAAGAATAAGGAATTAAGACATATAAAAAGTGATGAATTCTCATGAATTGCTGAGTTTTTAGCTTCGTTGAACTCACATTAATATGGTCAAGATAATACAAATTTGTTTATGGGCATTTACCTGTAGCTTGGTACTATTGCCCAAATTTGCTCAAGCGAATCCTGTCAACCGTATTGTGGAATTAACGGGAGAAGCTCAAATTCAACGAGTGGGTAGTACTAATTATCAACGCGCCTTTACGGGAATGACTTTAAATTTAGGGGATATTCTCTTACCTGATGAGGGGGCAGTAGTGAAAGTACGCTGTAGCGATCGCCGTTTAAGATCGGCACAAGCAGGGGTTATGTCAGGATTGAAAACTATTTGTCCTGGGAGTAGGAATACTGATGCACGGGTAGCAACGCCTATTTTTATTGACTTACTGGAAGAAGATTTTGTTTATCAAACCCTAGTACTGACAGATAAACCTTTATTAAGCTGGTCATCTGTT
>JASJDI010000093.1 GCA_030065155.1 Xenococcaceae cyanobacterium MO_188.B29 | reverse complement strand
TCGGCATAGCTGAGGGTCTCCTCATAAAGGTTAACACCACGAATACCAGACTTTTGAGCTTTTTTTGTTTTAAGCGATCGCTGTTATCTTAGTGACATTCGGTCTTGGGGAATCGTTCAAGACACCCAAGGAGAAAAATATGACCTCAAAAGACATGACGCTTTAGAAACTTTGGTTTTCTGGAGAAAATCTTTGAAAAACGTGCCTTTAGGGAAAGCAAATCTAAGCAAGATCGATCTTCCTCGTGCCGACCTCGGTGGTGCCAACCTCGGTGATGCCAACCTCCGTGATGCCAACCTCGAAAGTGCCAACCTCGGTTATGCCAACCTCTATCATGCCTTCCTCTATGCTGCCAACCTCCGTGGTGCCAACCTCGGTGATGCCAACCTCGGTAATGCCGAACTCGGTTTTGCCAAACTCAATGGTGCCAACCTCTATAGTGCCATCCTCCATCATGCCAACTTCGGTTATGCCAAACTCAATGGTGCCAACCTCGGTTATGCCAAACTCATTGATGCCGACCTCGAAAGTGCCTTCCTCCATAATGCCGACCTCGAAAGTGCCAACCTCTATAGTGCCTACCTCCATAATGCCTACCTCTATGATGCCAACCTCAATAGTGCCGACCTCGGTGGTGCCAACCTCGATAGTGCCTACCTCATTGATACCAAAAATTTAACTAACTCCCAAATTAAATCTGCTTGTTTTTGGGATAAAGCTTATTACAAAGGACATTGGGATGAGAAACAACTCAAATATATTATTGACGAACCAGCCAATAAGCAATACATAGAACAATTGAAACAAGACAAATCTTCCGATCCTGAAACTCCCCCAGATTGTAGTAGGTGGGGATGAGAACTTATATCAAGTTTGGTTGAACACTTATCTTAAAGATGAGGTCAGGTAATAGGTAATAGGTAATAGGCATTGGTGACAAGTTAAGCAAAAGCCGAAATAGTCAACTACTAGATATAGAGTTATTAATTTAACAAAAACACTATATTATGGATTAGAGTCAAATCTATATGGTGATCGCTAAAAGAAAGAAAGTTAGCCTAAAAATGTCTTGAAAGCTAAGAGCTAATAGCGCGTGGGGGATGGCGAGGCTTCCTCGCCATATCCAACCACGTAAGACGCTAAGAGCTAATAGCTGAAACTGTTTGACAAATAACACACCACCTTAACTTGTCACGAATGGGTAATAGGTAATAAAATCTTTTCTTTTATTGCAACAAGCCTTTTTTTTCAACTAATTATCCGTACTTGATATTACGCAGTGAAACGATCGAGCGAGGTTTAAGGCAATAGGGAACAGGGAACACAGGGTTACAGACGTTTTTTTGTTCTGAATGCGTAAGTCATAGGACTTGCTACTTGCTACTTTCGAGCCAATAACTGAGAGGTCCTAACCTAACTTTGTACGGCTATAACACCTACCACCTAACACCTAACCCCTATCGCCACCGAGAATTATGACTTTTTCAGCCAGCCCTATCTAAATCTGGCAATTCGTCCTAAAACCTAAAAACGAAGAAAAACCCCAGAGATTCCCTCGTACAAGAGCGATCGCTCTTAAAAAAACTAGACTCCACTTCCAGGGCGATCGATTAAGATCGGAGTATCAAAAATATCTCGCCCTCATGATGCAAGCATACAAACTGAAAGGAAAAATTGCTCCCGATGGTAAATTAATTATTACCGAACCCACTAATCTCAAGCCTGGTGATGTAGAGGTGATTATTTTACAGTCAGCTACAACGAAAAATACATCTTTTAATAAGGAAAGGATTGAAAAAAGACCTTCTAAAGTTAAAACTTTTCAACAGTGGTTTGCTAAAACCGAACCAACTTCCTCTGAATTCGAGCCAGATCAAGCTAAATGGGAATATTTACAAGAAAAATATAACCTGTGAAAGTTTTATAGCCTTTCTCAAATAATAGATATAATTTTCATCATGCGAATTATTGCCCGTAGCACCTTACGCAGTTTTTGGGAGCAATATCCTGATGCGGAACAACCTTTAAAAGCATGGTTTAATGAAGCATCTCGCGCCGATTGGCAAAGCCCATCAGATATCAAAAGTCTTTATCGTAATGCCAGTATTCTTGCTAATAACCGTGTTGTTTTTAATATTAAAGGTAATAATTATCGCTTAATTGTTCATGTTAGATATGATATTGGAATTATTTTTATTCGCTTTATTGGAACGCACAAAGAATACGACAAAATAGATGCAACAACTATTTAAATAGCTATAACTATGGAATTACGCCCGATTAAAACTGAATTAGATTACCAAAACGCACTCAAAGAAATTGAAAAACTATTTCATGCTGAACCCAATTCACCAGAATGCGATCGCTTGGATATTTTAACTACATTAGTAGAAGCTTACGAACAAAAGCATTATCCCATTGAAGCACCAGATGCGATTTCAGCAATATTATACTATTTAGAATCTCGTGGATTATCCGAGCAAGATTTAGCAGTATCTATTGGTAGCCAACAACAAGTAACCGCAATTTTAAAACGACAAAAACCTTTAACTTTGGATATAATCAGACGCTTAAACCAAGATTTAAAAATTCCAGCAGAAATATTAATTAAGCCCTACTCACTGGAAAAAACTTCTGCATAAATTAATTTAAAGGTAGTAATCTAGTTCAACTTCGATCGTACAGTCAGAAGTAGGCTTGGCGACACAAGTTAGAATATATCCTTCTTCAATTTGTTTATCACTGAGAAACATCTGTTCTGATTGATCTACTGTGCCAGAGACAATCTTGCCTTGACAAGTAGCACAAGCACCGACAACACATTCAAAAGGAACTTTAATACCTTGTTCGGCAGCTTCCGAGAGAATATACTCATCATCAGGAACGGCGATCGTTTGTTGAAAATTTTGGCTGTAATTAATTAACGTGACATCGTAAGTAGTCATAGTTTACTCTCAATAATCAAGTTAGATTGTGAATTTTAGATTTTAATTAGCTACCTGTAGCTAAATTAGCAACTACAGATCCACCAACTTCGTCATTGGGATCGAGTTCTTGAAGTTTTGCCAATACTTTTAAGGCATCATCTCGTTTATCTTGTCTTAGGTAGATAAAAGCAAGAGCCTTAAGACTATAAAGATAAAATCGTTTGGCACCCGATGGTTTTGACCAATCTGTAGATTGATAATTTAAGTCTTGCCAATTTTTACTAAAATTACCTTGACTAGCAGCAAGTTCTAAACCCTGATAGACAGACTTTTCAGCTTCACGCATACGATTTTGATAAGCATAAAATTTATAGAGAGCTAAATAAATTGATAATTGTTGATTATCTAGTTCATAAGCCTGTTTTAGGAAGGCTTCTGCTTGTGCGGGATTATCATAGGATTTAGCAGCTTTTTGCAGTAAAGCATTGAGATCGTCAGGGAGATTAATATCAAATAAAACCCCATCTGAGTGACGAAGAGTTACGGAGGTCATAAGTAGGTAGGCTTAATTACGTTTAACATCGAAGAAAGCAGAGGAGCAGAGGAAGAAATACAACAAAGGTTCGCCTCTAACTATTAAAATCCTGCAAATCCTGTGGCTGCCAGATATATATCATTCCAAGCAGGCTGTCTGTAGTCTTCATTAAAAGCTCGATCGACGTATTTAACTACTTGAGGAAGTTCTTCAAGGCTGATTTCTCCTTTAAGAAATAAATTGAGCTTATCTTCCCACCCTTCTGGATAATCTCTAATAATTGGGTGTTTAATAGTAATTGATTGGTATTCTCCTTCATCAGGATCGATAATAAGATCGAGGCTAAGAACTCCTAAAGGACGAATAAAAATTCCTGTACCTGCAATTGTAAAATCTGCATCTAGCCCTTTTTGTTGCATTACAACGACAAAATGTCCACCTCTGGGAATTTGATAGGGCAATTTACTTAGGTTATAAACGGGTTTTACTTCCACGTTATAACCTCTAGTCAAACCTGCTTCTAGGGTAATATCTTCGTATTCTTGATCGGGATGAGGCAGATAAATCGTAAACTGATGTACATCTAACCAAGGATTATAGACAGTTTCATCTGTTTCTCCTTTCCATTGGTTATATTGTTGGCGCATCTCTTTACCAACATGACTCTCTTGGTTACAGATATTGATCAGAGAGATGTTGAGAACGCACTGTTTAAATTTGTTAATTGCTCCTAAAACTTGCATAGTGTTTAGTAATTAGTAGTTAGTAGTTAGTAGTTAACTATCCATTGTCAATTTTTTAATCTTCATCCAAAGCAGGAAACTCCTCTTCGATCTCCCATAAAATACTTTTGTGAGCGATAAACCAACTGCGCGTCTCTGGAGTTAATTGATCCCAAACCAAGGCAGGAGAGACGTGAGGAGATTCATACTGATATTCTTTACCGATCGATCGCAAATTTTCAGCAACCCTTCTCGGAATACCAAAATTCATCCAGTTAACCTCGACTATTTTCCCCGATACGCCACCACTAGGATCGTAAACTAGCTGCGCCACTCGAACTAGATCGGCGAAATGGGTAGGTCTTAATCCAGTTAACTTTTGAATTTCTTCGATTCGTTGCTTATTCTGTTTTATGCTCATGACGGTTTTGTCCTTTGTTATGTGTCATTCGTTTTTTTACTAATGACCAATAGGAGTTAGGGCAAATAGCCCTTCCCCCTACGAATTAACTGCTTGATAATTTTTAACTCGTTTACCTGTTCCAACACCTAAAATCTTGGCTAACCATGGTGGTGGAGAAGTAGCGATCGCTTTTTGTAAATCTGCTAGTATTTCTCTGGCGTTGCCACCCTGTTCTATTTTCATCGGATAGATATAAGCTTGGATGACTTTAGCAGCAGCAGGACCTCCAATAGAAACAACGTAGAGAACGGGACAATCTCTAATTAAATCGACTCGGAATTTATTTTTATCTTCGCTAAGATCGGCTTCTAGTGCAGAGCGAACATCGATTAATTTGAGCTCATCTCCTGATAGCTGGTAAATCAAGTAACGATGGCAAGAACCAAAGTGTCCATCTAATTGTTCTCCAGTATTGGAAGCGACAGCAATTCTGATGGAGTTGGGCATATCTCCCTCTTCATAGGGTTCTATGGGTAATTCCTGTTCGCAATAACCAGTTTCACCCCATAAAATTCTTACTGCTTCTTTAAAAGCTGATATGTCGCTATTATCAGCATCTTCCCCTTCCCATTCACTGTCAACTTCGTAAATGTTGCCAAAAGAGCGTTTTAGCTGGGTCACTGTAATCTTACTCAGAGATTCTTCACTGAGATCATCGTCTAGATTAACTTGTAAAGCCTCAATTAAATCCCTAACTGAAACATCGGGTAATGCTTTTGCTGCTAAAGCAATTCTCAAGGCTACTTCGTTAGAAATGGGTTGGGTCGTCATTAGTGTTACTCCTAAATTTGATTTATTGGGTTAGTTGTTAGTGGGTAGTGGGTATTGGTTAGTCGTTGGTACAAACAACAAATGACACAAAACAGCTAACTTGGAAAATTAAAGAATACTTTTAGAGGAATAATTATGAAAAAACTACTGAGTCTGTTGTTTTTGTTAGTTTTGACTATAGTTGGTAGCTTGTTAATTCAAGAACATAAAGCTTATTCGCAAAATAATTTAGAGCAAACAGGTGATTTTCAGCGTCATTTTGAGCAATTAGGGGTAAATGGTTCGATTGTTATTTACGATCTCGATCGAGATAAGTTGTACGAACATAATCCCAAGCGTAATAACACTGCTTTTCTTCCTGCTTCTACCTACAAAATTCCTAATTCTTTAATTGCTTTAGAAACTGGGGTAATTAAAGATGATGTTGCGGTTCTCACTTGGGATGGTATTGAAAGGGGTTTTAATGGCTCTCCTTTTGCCGTATGGAATCAAGATTTAAACCTCCGTCTGGCTTTCAAGTATTCGGCAGTCTGGTTTTATCAAGTGCTATCTCGTAGAATTGGTCATAAAAGAATGCAGGATTTTGTGAGTCAAATTGAATACGGTAATCAAAACATTGGCAAAGAAAAAGATATCGATAATTTTTGGTTAGAAGGAAAATTGCGAATTACGCCTCAACAGCAAATTACTTTTCTCCGCCGTCTTTATCAAAATGATCTACCCTTCTCCAAAAGAACTATGGATTTGGTTAAAGATATTGCGATCGCCGAACAAACCCCCGATTATGTTCTGCGAGCAAAAACTGGATGGGCTGCTCGTGTAACACCACAAATAGGATGGTATGTGGGTTATTTAGAACAAAACAACAATGTTTATTTCTTTGCTACCAATCTAGATATGAATTCACAAACCAATCCCGCAGTCAGGCTAGAAATTACTAGACTGTGTTTGCAGGATTTGGGATTAATGTAGTTTTGTCATTGGTCATTGGTTATTGGTCATTATTTACCTTCTACTCAACTTATATCAGACTGCTTGAAAAATAAGGATTTGAGGAGTTTGCATTAATATAATTAGACCTGTACTCGAAATCTACATCCTTTTATTTGAGAGTTGTGCAGAATTAAGGTTGGATCGAGGTACGAGTATTTTTTAAAGATAGTACGGATGTATTGAATTCTGCTTGCTACTAAGAGCGATCGCATCTCAAATATAGACAGGTTAAAAGTTATCGCCAATCTAGATTTATTGTTTTTGATGGGTTTTTGCTGTACTCAATGTAGTTTTATTAACTTATATCATTTATCATTGCTTGCTGTTGCAATATCGATCGCTCGTTACAATCTTGTCCTAATTACCTGTTTTGTAGTGAAATTAAACTGCAAATATATATAGATTTAAAGCGATCGCCAATCTGAAGCTAATGGTTAGCCCACTATTTATTATTTTGTAGCAGGCATTAAAGTATTTCATATTAGAATACGATCGAGGTAACTATGATATCTAATGGCAAATAAAGCGATGGTTACAACTCCAGCTAAATCTATTACTCTAAAAGAATTTTTAGCATTACCAGAAACTAAACCCGCTAGTGAATATATCGACGGGAAAATAATTCAAAAACCAATGCCGAAAGGAAAACATAGTACAATTCAAGGAGAACTAATTATTGCTCTCAATAGCGCACTTAAACCACAAAAAATTGCCAGAGCTTTTCCAGAATTAAGATGTACCTTTGGTGGGCGTTCTACTGTACCCGATGTAACTGTATTTACTTGGGAAAGAATACCTCGCGATGATAATGGTGAAATAGCAGATTCGTTTCAAGCTGCACCAGACTGGACGATTGAAATTTTATCTCCCAACCAAAGCCAAACTAGGGGGACTAGAAATATTCTCCATTGTTTAGACCATGGTACAGAATTAGGATGGTTAATAGACCCTCAAGAACAATCTGTATTAGTTTATTTTCGAGCGCAACAACCTGCTTTTTTTGAAGATGCTAACGATATTTTACCCGTACCTGATTTTGCTAAAGCTTTCCAGTTAACTTTAGGGGAATTATTTGGTTGGCTATTGGAGTAAAGAGCGAGTTTCTTCGAGAACGCTTTGTAATCGCGATCGATTAATCAAAAACAAAGCATAGTTTTAAGCTTAACCTAGAGCTTCTTAAAGTATCTGGCGATAGGTAACAGCCCAAAGCCCGCCTTTTCATAGGTGTGATGTGCTGGAGCATGACCAGGATCGCCTCCAGTATCAACCATAGCAATAGACATCCCAGCTTCTTTCATCCAATCCAAAGCAAATTTGATCAGAGTGCTGCCAATGCCTTGACCTTGAAAATCTGGATCGACAGCGATCATGTAGATTTCACCCATGCTATCCTCTGAGTGTAGTTTTACGGCGACAAAGCCTACAGTAGAATCTGCATCGATCGCAACCCACACATTTGTTTCTGACCCAGCGCAAACATCTTCGACAGCTTTTTGCTGACTCACACGCCAACTATCGGGATAGAATGCCTGATACACATCAGCATCCATCACGTTCTGAATCGAATCAAAGACAGGAGTCCATGCCCGAAGAGAAAGATGGATAACGGCATCAAGGTAGCGGGGGTCATAGGATTCGATTTGCATTTTCGTATGACCTCCATAATCTTCTCAAGGATTCTGATGAATGAAGCAGCATAACGGTTAAGTTGAACTACCACAGATAATTATAATGGCGAGTAGCAGTTTCCTCTTACCACTTGAATTTAATTAGCGATCGTACCCCAGGTATACTCTTCCATATCCTTTGGCCACGGGAATGTCTCTGCTTTCGCCTCAGTGGCAGTTATCAATTTAAAAGTGCCTTGACTTAACGCTTGGTAAAGTGCAACAAAGTCACCAACTTTGAGATTATTCTTGATAAAACTTTGCCGTAGTAGTTCGATAGTGTACATCATGTTGTGCGCTTCAAAATTTCTAGGTTCAAAAATCGGTTCAAATACGATAAATTGAATATCACTGCGTTTGAGTTTTTGAGCGTTCTCTGGTCTGATTCCCACCGTTGCGGGAAGGAGATCGCCAGTAATGAATACCATGATGTACTTGGGTCCCTTAACCCATGCTTGATAACCGTTCCCAAAGGCAAACACATTAATAAGTTGATGAGACAGTTGTTCCCAGCGTTCTTCCCAGTGTCGACGTCCTTTGAAATTCAAAAAGAAAGTATGGCTAAGAATAAACTTTTTTTTGGCAACACGTAATCCCCGCCCTAATAGAATTGTGCCATGACTATCTGCAGAAAAATTGATAACTTGTTTGTGGTTGACAGCATACAAAATAAGCCGTGCGCAATTATTAATTACGGGACTTCCGGAGAGACCCAGACGATGAATCGCTGCATCTATCCAATCTAATAAGGGATTAATTTTGGTAAAAATTGGGTTCTGTTTGAGGTAGGAGGCATTATTGAGGTTGGCAATGCCTGTGAGTAAACGTTCTGCATATCGACGGCTTCGTTTTGAGGAGGTTGCTTTTGTTTGACCTAAGCCAGGAATAAAGATAGTATATAATTCCTGTTCATCTCCTGGCGGATAATAGACAATATTTTTTTCAATGAATCCGAATGGATCTGGATCGACCATGACCAGATCGTCAAAATCAAACACTTGCTCAGTTTCGGGATTTTGAAATTGCCCATCGAAGGTTTTGTCAGGGAACATTGCTTCCAAGGGGCGACGCCACCAGCTAGAGCGGATAGCGTATTCTTTTTCTGGTTCTTTTTCTCGGCTGTGCATAGTATAATCTCAGATATCTATAGTCTGATTACGAACAAAAAGAGCAAATGTATGCTTTAGTTGCATCATCCATTTTTTATCTCTATGGCAATAACTGAGAAAAACTATGTTTCTTATAGCATTGCTTCATTAGAGACCTTAGGTCATGGAACAGAAGCTTAATCAGCTACTATAAAGTTATATTAATTTGACTAAACACTACATCATATTTCATGGTATGAGACATCCCAAAGAAATGAGTGGAAGAGAAATTGAAGAATTTTTAACCCATTTAGCTTGAGAAGGTGCGATCGCCGACCTGAGTTGTTGAAATTACTAGATAGTTATAACTTTCCTTGACTACTAAACCATCTTTCCAAGAACCAATCGAAAGTTAGTTGCTTTTATTCTCAACGATCAGACCGTCATCACTCATCGACTTCATACATAAAGAATAGGTTTCGCTTAAAGCTCGCTTAAATAATCCGCCAAAATTTAACTGTTTTATCATCGCTCCCACTGACTATGGTTTGTCTGTGAGGATGAATTGCCAAGGTTCTGACAGTTTGTCTGTGTCCGCTCAAGGTTTGTCGCAATTCTCCAGTCTCAAAATGCCAAATTTTAATCGTCTTGTCTTCACTGCCACTGACTAAATATTGACCATTAGGATCGATCGCGAGAGTACTAATGCCTCCTGTATGTCCAGTTAGGGTGCGTAATAATTTCCCCGTCTTTATATCCCACAGTTTAATAGTTCGATCATCACTACCACTGACAATTGTTTGACCATCAGGCGCGATCGCTATTACTTTCACTTCTCCTTGATGTCCCGTCAGAGTTTGTCGTAAATCTCCTTTTGATAAATGCCAAATTCTAATGGTCTTATCTTCACTACCACTAACTAGAGTTTGACCGTCAGGCACGATCGCTAGAGCATAAACCCATTGTTTATGTCCAAATAAAGTCAGCCAAGGTTCTCCTGTTTTTAAGTCCCACAATTTAATTTTATGGCTACCACTGGCAAGAAAAGGGCGATCTCCAGAACTAATAACTAAAGATTTAATACTTTGTTTATGACCAAATAAAGTCTGTTCTAGTTTTCCTGTTTGCAAGTTCCAAATTCTCAAATAGCTTCTTTTTGCAGTTGTGTCGCTACAGACTAGTCTATCTCCATCGGGACTAAGAGTAAGAGCGATCGCTTTACCAGAATATCCTCTCAGTTGGTGGGTGGGAGATAACTGAACTTTTCTGCGCTTTAGCTGCCAAAGATCGAGGGTTCTGTTTGCACTTTTGCCGATCAGCTTACAGTTAGTTGAGTCTAGCCATAAGCAGCCAACTTGACCAGAAATTTCTGTGACAGTATAGTCGAGGGCAAAATGCTCGGCCTTTTGAGAATAGGAACTGTAACGGCGATCGCACAGGGTATTGATTAGGTCTTGTATGGGTGCGATACTAGATTGGTCATCTAGTAAAGATAAGCAAGCTTGAAGGTCGATCAGATATTCCCAATCTTCTGTAGTAATATTAGCTTGAATCCTATCTAAATCTAATCTTGCTATTGCTGAAAATAGTTGATGCTGTTGCAGCCAATGTTGCCACGAATATTCTATCTGTTCTTTAGCCAGGGAGAGATCGAATTGGAGAATACTGCGAGCTAATTTCAAACTGAGTCGAGGAATGGAGTTAGGTCTTTCTTGAATTAATACTTGCAATATCCTTTGATAAATAGAGATACTGGCACCCATAATGGCTGATAAAAATTCAGATTCCTCACCAGATTCTCCTATCAACTGTGGTAGCCATGTCGGTAAATGAGGAGCCAGATTATTTTCGATTAAATAGTGAATATCTGTCACCCAACCAGCGACAAGACATTGGCAGATACTTAAAAATTGACAGATATATTCAAAGTCTTGACGATTAACTTGGTAAACAAAGCTTAATTCCTCAGTTTCAATACCCGCTGCTTGTAATTCGGCTACTTCTTCAAGAATCGCCAGATTAATATCATTATCTCCTCCTAATTTGGCTACTTCTTCAGGAGATTTACCCAGTTCTACCAGTTTATGTTTAGTTTCTTTCCATCGTAAGGCTCTGGCTTCGATCGATGTTTGTAGAAGCCTGCGATAAGGCAGTTTTAAAAGAGTTTCATAGCAATATTGTTTTTGTTGACCTCCCCAATAACCTAAACGCAAAACAATATAATTACTTTCAATTCCTGTTTCTAAAATTAAAGTAGGCTGTGTTTGTAAAGCTCCAAATAAAACTTTAATACTAGCTTCCCCATGGAAATTATGCTGATTCCAAGCTCCTCCTAAAAATTCCGTTGGTCTTACCGAACATTGGGAAGAATAGTTTTGACCAAGGAATTCTCGTAAGTTTTGCGTCAATATTTGTTCTATTTCTTGAATTTCTATGCCAACATACTTAAACTCCTCTAAACTTTTTTGCGGAGGTGCTATGAAAATTTTTAAAGGAATGGGGCAATCGTCGAGCCGAGAATGGATTAATTGACTAGGTAGTAAGCGGAGAGGCCAATATTCTAAGCTTTTATTGATTTCTGGTAATTTTAAGGCAGTTTCTTCTGCTTTATGGGTTAGTTGTTCTAAAAAATTCTGCTTAGTTATTGATAAATAACCATTAACTGATTGTTCTGATTGTACTACCGAATTGTTTTCAAGCGTATCTGACTCGAAGATTAAACTTGTACTTTGAATTATCTCTTCAGCGATCGCTGTATGACTTTCTTTGAGACCCAAAGATTTTAAAGCAAGTTTAGCTTGCTTGTTTTGATGATTTTTGATTTCGCTTTGAACTGTATCTAAAAGAATATTAGTTCCTGTGTAAGCCAAAGTAGTCAAAATTGGTTTGGCTACTTGAATTAATAAGTTAAACCACGGCTCCATACAAATTATTTCGAGCTTACGAAAGTTGGTTTGGCTACTTAATATAGCACTATAGGGGGTTGGTTGCAAAAATCCGATGATTAACAGTAGAACAGCGATCGGCGAAGCTGGCACTGCGCGGGCTGCCGAAGGCAGATCGCTGTCGCGATCGCCCATAACTTTTTTTGATATATTAATGTGTTATGGGCGATCGTCTAATTAACTTTGATATACTTCGGCTTCTCTCTCTTCAGATTGTACGCGCTGCTTACTAATTTTATTTTTGTAGGTCATACCAGATACGATGATGAATGCAACCAAACCGACAAGAGGACTAATTAGAGTCGGAAAACCATCAAATTCCGTTGTAAAAATGCTATTAGGAACATATAAAAGCGTATTTTCGATTCCAAAAGAGGTAGGCATTAAGACAAATAATATCAGCCTAGTTAACGAACCTAAAACAATACAGGAAAGGGCACCTTGCCAAGTTGATTTTGACCAGTAAATACCTCCAGCGAGAGGAACTACAAGACCTGCAAATCCTAAATCAAAAGCTAGTAATAATAACACTCCCGTTTGGGGCACTTTTAAAGCAAAAATAACGCCTAAAAAGGTGATCGCAAAAGCCATGGCGCGAGTAAGCAATAACAGTCTGTTCCCTGCTCCATTATATTCATCGTGCCTAATGCCGATAATATTATGAGCAATTACTGAAGAAGTACCTAAAATTGCTCCATCCGCAGTAGATAGAGAAGCAGACAGAATGGCTATGATTACGAGTAATGCAACTAGAGGAGGAACTACACCATTGAGTAAGGTGTAAAGAATTGGTCCATTCTGGACAATTTCTGCCTCTGCCAAAATTTGGGGAGCAGATAAAGCAATTAAGGAAAAGGGAACACCTACAATTAAAGTACCAGCACCGCCAATCAAACAAGCTCTTTGGGCAGTTTCTGGATTTTTAGCAGCAAAAATTCTGGCCATAAAGTCGATCGCAACAATATCCCCTAATCCCAAGGCTAAGAGTGTCGCCCAGTTAATTGCTGCACCAGCAGCAGGATCGCTGAGTTGCTCTAAAGCAAAAGGTCCCACATCTGTATTGATTTCTAAACCAAAATTGGCAGCAATGAAAACAAATAAACCTAACGAACCCATCAAAGCGATTGCCACTTGAATAGCATCAGTATAAGCAACAGCAAATAATCCCCCACTGGCAGTATAGATAAACACAACGATTGCCAGTAGTATTACTCCACCAGTGTAACTGGTCCCTAAAAAAGCTTGAAACAAGTATCCTCCTGCCACTAAGTTACCAGCTAGCAGAAAAGAAAAGCTCAAGACCATTAATAATGATGCTACCACTTCCGTTGTGCGGTTGTATTTAACTCGATAAAAGTCTGATAAAGTGATTAAACCCATGCGATTCATGGGTTTAGCAAAAAATAGTGCCGTTAAAAATAAACATAATGACAATCCAATGGGCAAAGATGCACCAGCCCAAAAACCCCCTATAGTAACTAAATCTATATTGCCTAAAGTAGCGTTAGAATCTACTGACTGAGCCATTAATGTAGCTGCTGCTAATGGTAAAGTCATACCTCTGCCTGCAATCAGATAGTTTTCGCTATCTCCTTTGACTTGCTTGGCTGCCCACATGCCAATAACCAGGGTAACAAATAAAAATACTAAAATACCCCAGAATAGAAGTTTTTCCGTCATAATTGCTCCTAGTCAATTTTCCTTAATGCAACAACTTTTTCTAGTTAGAGTTACTAGAATATTGTCAAGAATTACTGATATAGCAATCCTCGAATTAGTTAAGTACACTTCACTTAAAGACACGCTTAAAGTTAACCCTTGGGATTAGTTTGGTGACTTTTGGAGAACTTTGGTAGCCTTGCTATGGTTCTCTAGTATGGAGTTCAGAAAATTTTGTACTTAACTATTCGAGAAAAGCTATAGTTGTTTTCTTGTTTAACCTTGTACTGCTAATTGTTTAGTCTGTTGAATTTGATTTTCCTGAACAACATTTGTAACCCAATCGAACCACTCTTCCAAACCAATGCCTGTCTTAGCTGATACAAAAATAATGATTACTTCAGAATTCATTTGCCTTACATTTTTGGTGATGCGATCGAAATCGATGTCTACATAAGGAGCAAGATCGGTTTTAGTAATTAATAAACAATCTGCTTCCTGAAACATCACAGGATATTTCAAGGGCTTATCTTCTCCTTCAGTGACACTAAGTAAAGCAACCTTGGCGTGTTCTCCTACTTCAAATTCCGCAGGACAAACTAAATTACCTACGTTTTCGACTAAAACTAAATCGAAATCTGTAGGCTCGTAATTATGTTCTAGAGTGTGAATGCCTCCTGCGACCATTTTGGAATCAAGATGACAAGAACGCCCCGTATTGATGGGAATTACGGGAACATCATATTTACGTAGGCGATCTGCATCTAGTTCTGTAGTCATATCTCCTTCAATTACTGCCATCTTGAATCTAGTTTTCAAAGATTTAAGAGTTTGTTCGAGTAAAACCGTTTTACCTGCTCCAGGACTACTCATAATGTTGAGACAGGTAATACCCCATCGATCGAAATGTTGACGATTGTGATCTGCCCCTTCTTGATTGGCATGGAGTAAGTCGATTTCTAAAGCAGCATCGAATGTTTGGTGCATTTTTTTAAAGGGTTGATTGTTAAGAGTGAATTGTTAAGGGTTAATTGCGGTGCGCTCCTGGCAATTGTTAATCACCTAAAGAAAGCACACTATTGTTATTTGGGGAATATTCAAGACGATCGATTTTTAGTTCTCGTCCTGAGCGAATATCTTCCATGGGTGAATTACAATTGGGACAACTATATTGCAATCCTATTTGTGGTTGATATTCTTGTTGGCACGTATGGCAAAAAGCAATTAAGGGCGTTTCTTCGATCGCTAGTTCTACTCCTTCTAGGAAAGTATGGCGAGTTTGGATATCAAATGCGAACCGCAAACTCATTGGTTCGACACAGGTAAATTGTCCAACAATTAAGTGAATTTTCTCGATTTTGGGTTTTTCTGGCTGGGAATTGTACCAATCTTTAACTGTTAAGATTAAAGCCTTGGTCATGTCGGTTTCGTGCATGGTTATTGGTTATTGGTTATTGGTTATTGGTCATTGGTCATTGGTCATTGGTCATTGGTCATTGCTACTCACTACTCACTACTTATCTCAATCATCAAGACTTTGTAGCAGACATTAAAGTATTTCGTATTAATTAGGGCGATCGCTAATTTTGATATATCTAGGTTGCGATTCAATTCTTTTAAACCAAGCTAAAATTGCGGGAAATTTTGTTAAGTCAAATCCTCCTTCTGTTGCTACATGGGTGTAAGCATAAAGACCAATATCTGCGATCGAGTATTTATCTTCAACGAAAAAGTCATGGTTTTGAAGATACTGTTCCATGACGTTTAAAGCTGCATAGCCTAATTTTTGTTTCTGTTCTATCTGTTCTTGATATTTATCTGGTTGTTTAAGAACACTAATCCAATAGCGAGGAGTAGCAAGGTTAGGTTCGTGACTGTATTGTTCAAAAAATAGCCACTGCATTACTTGTGTTTGCTGATACTTCTCTTGGGGAAAATATTCTGTTCCCTGACTTAGATAATATAAAATTGCATTAGATTCAGAAATAAATTGCTCAGGAGCTGTTTCTAATACAGGAATTTTACCGTTAGGATTTTTTTGTAAAAATTCAGAAGTTCTGGTTTCTTTATTTAAAATATTTAGTTCGACTAATTCAAAAGGAATTTGTAATTGAGTCAACAATAAACGAACTTTATAGCCATTACCAGAAGGAAGAAAATCGTATAATTTGTACATAAATTAAATCTTTTTAGTTTGGTTGATTTGTACTGGCTAACAAGGAACTTAGATAAACGCTGGTTTTATACCTTAAATAAACTAAATTTTGATTATCGCAATATTGGTCATATAATTCTCTCAGTTTTATGGTCAATTCCTCGATAACTTGCCTTGTTTTAGGTATGTATGATGCACTCATTACACGACCAATTAAACTATCTCTATCTAAGGCTTGTTGGGAAGGAAAAACTAATTGAGTCACGGTTGAAAATAGAGAAGTTTCGCGAATAAATTCTTCTGTTCCAGAACGTAACTCAGACTGATTATTAGAAAAGATTTGAGTCAGACGACTGTATTCTGCTGTAAATCGATCTTCTCGATCTCGATTGTTCCAAATAGCTGCTAGTTTACCCTGAGGTTTGAGAATACGGGCAAATTCAATTAAAGTCGGTTCGGGATTAAACCAGTGAAAAGATTGAAAACAAGTAACTATGTCTACAAAATTATTGGGGAGTTGGGTATTTTCTGCACTACCATCACAGAATTCTACTAAAGGATGCGCCTCAGCTACCTGTCTCATTGCTGCGTTAGGCTCAATTGCAATTACTTTCACTCCCCTATCCGCTAGCAAACGGGAGGAAATTCCTGTCCCTGCGCCAATATCAGCTGCTATTAGCTTAGATGGTTCATCTAATCCCTCTAGAATACAGTCAATTGCTTTAGCAGGATAGCTAGGGCGATATTTGGCATAATCCTCAGCGTGATCGCTAAATCGCCCTTGAGGGTTCATTTGATATAGTGGGTCATTGGTCATTGATTTTATGTTTTTAAATTAGGGCGATCGCTTTCTAGAGAATTTTTCCTCAAATTAAATAGAACAATCTAACCAAATAGATTTTTCCTTTTATCTTCAATAGACCAAGATTTAGTCAAATTATGCCAAAGATACCTAACTACTAACTAAAAAATAATTAACTCCAAGGTTGATCTACTACTTGAGCTTGAGAATGGATATAAGCTGGTTTTTTATGGCGAGGCAATTGTCCAGATATTACTAAATGCGCCATAGTATCGCAAATTACACGAGTTGCCATTAATGCAGTCATATCACTCACATCATAGGGTGGAGAAACTTCTACTACTTCTATACCGCAAACGGTTGTATTTTGGACAATTTTTTTGAGCAAAAATAAGGCTTCACGAGGTAATAAACCACCAGGTTCAGGCCAACCTGTACCAGGAACAAAACCAGCATCAATACAATCAATATCGAAACTAATCCAAACACAATCTGTACCGTCAGTAGCTTTTTCAATAGCAAAGTCTGCTGCTGCGTCTAAACCCATTTCGGTAATGTCGGTAACAGTCAGAATATTAGTAGCCCTCTCTCGACATACTTTTACACCTTGTCTGGGTACTTGCCAACCACCAATACCCATTTGCACTAAGTTTTTTGCTGGGGCATTTGCCATATTAGTGGCGTGAAACCAGGGACAAGTGTGCATTCTCTCATCTAGATCGGTTTCTTGAGTATCAACGTGGCGATCGAAGTGAATGATACCAACTTTTTTATCTCCTAGATGACGACAAATACCCCTAACTGTAGGAAAACCGATCGAATGATCTCCCCCTAAAATAATGGGGAATGCACCCGAACTAAAGATATGAGCCACGCCTTTAGAAATCTGATCAAAAGACTTTTCATTATTGGCAGGAATGGTAAAAATATCCCCTACATCACAAAGGGTAATCTGTTCTCGTAAATCTACTCCTAATTCAAAGTTATAGGGAGTGTAAAGAGCAGAGATCCGTCGGATACCTTGAGGACCAAAGCGTGTACCAGGACGATAAGTAGTTCCAGAATCATGGGGAACACCAATAATCGCTACATCATAATTACCTACTTGTTTTACATCTTCTAAATAAGGAGCTTTTAAAAAAGTATTAATTCCTGCATAGTGAGGTAGTTCTCCTCGTGAAAAGGTAGAAATAGTGCGATCTTTGATACTTTCTGCTGCTTCTAAACCATATCTTAAACCTTGGTCTACTTCTTGTTGCCACCCAGTAAGAGGCAGTTGTCTTTCTCTTTCCAAAGCTCGTTTTGCCTCACTAGAATAGCCATTTTCATCATTACTTGGTGGTTGAAACGGAGATTGCTCGCTCATTAGATTACTCTCTTTCAATTTGCCTTATAGTTAAAAAAGCCCAGGACGATTAACACTTTGTTTCAAGTATCAAATCCTCCCGGGCTTTTTTCTCGCCGTAAAGCTATCCAATTAATTAGTACTTAATAACAAAGCAGAATTATTGGAAGTAGCCTGCTTCTCTTGGACCAGTCATTCATTAAAGCTTATTTTTAAATCGGAACCCTAGAAGCTATCTAAATTAAAGAAGCTACAATAGCGTATTGATTAAATGTTATTTAAATACTATCTGCTTGCTCAGAGTAAAAAAGTATAAACTGTTACTTAAGTTGACAAATAATTTTATTCTAAAACAGGAGCTAATTCATCTACAGGACGAATAATAGTAGGAGTAAAGTCACTATCTTCTGTAAAAATAGCATCTAGGGCTTCTTGTAAAGTTTCTGCCATCACAATTTGATTTTCGTACACTACAATTACCCTTGCTAGAGTAGGTAGACTATTTCTTTCTGCTTCGATATATAGAGGTTCAACGTACAGCAAAGACTCTTCTATGGGAATAATTAACAAGTTACCTTGAATTGCTTGAGAACCTTCACGATTCCAAAGAGAAATTTGCTGAGAAATCACTGGGTCTTGATTAATTAAAGCCTCAATTTGGTTAGGACCATAAACCAATTTCTGTTTAGGAAAAGTATACAGTAGTAATCTACCGTATTTATCGTCATCAGAACGTGCTGCCAACCAGGCGATTAAATTAGGACGACTGGTGGGGGTGTAGGGATGCAAGAGAATAAATTCCTCAGCATCGGCATTAGGCAATTTGATAATCAGATAATAGGGTTCTACTGTTCGTAATTCTGTACCATATATTTCTTCAGGAATTTCCCATTGGTCTTCGCGATTATAGAATACTTGAGGATCGGTCATATGATAGGCTAGTAATCGCTCTGATTGGGTACTAAACAAATCTTCTGGATAGCGAATATGACTCCTTAGAGCAACAGGCATTTCTTCTAAGGGTTTAAATAATTCGGGAAAGATTGTAGCCCAAGTTTGAATAATTGGATCGTCAGGATCGGCGATATAAAAATCTACATCCCCGTTATAGGCATCGACTACTACTTTGACAGAGTTACGTATGTAGTTAAAGTTGTTTTCTCCAGGGTCGGAATAAGGATAAGAATCGCTGGTAGTATAAGCATCAATAATCCAATAGAGATAATTTTCGTCTTGTTTGTGTTCTTCTGGATTATCAGTATCTGCTACTACTAAATAAGGATCGCGATCGAATCTTAAGAAAGGTGCGATCGCTCTGATGCGACGATTGATATTACGGCGGAATAGGAGTTTTGTATCGGAAGTAAAGTTTTGGGTAAATAACATTTGCCAGTCTTGGAGATAGTCGGCAAATAATATTCTTCTGGCAAAGTTACCAATTTTTATGCCCCCAGTACCATCGTAGACATTGTAAACATTTTCTTCTCCACTAGGATAATCTAGTTCTCTGACTTTGGTGGAAGTCATAATATAGTTATCGCTCAATTCACCGTAATAAATACGAGGTTGACCGATGGGGAAACTATCTCTATCTAACTCACTAGATAAGCTGAGAGTCTCTTGTTCATTGGTTGTTATGCCAATATCTTTAACAAAGTAGTAAGGTAATCCCCCTTCATCTACCTTATTAACAGGAGAGAGGGTAAAACCATAACCATGAGTATAAATTAGATGTTGGTTAACCCAAGTTTTTGCTCTTTCTGGTACGGCACTATAATCTAATTCCCTGGGAGCAATAATTACTTGCTGTTTACTTTTCCCATCTGCGGATTGATTGTCTTGGTTATTTTCGAGAAGATAGCGATCGATATCTGCATCCAGAAATTTATAGTAAAGTCTGATTTGTTGCAGTTGACGATTTGTTTGCAAAATAGGGCGAGTATCCCAAAGACGCACATTATCGATCGTCAGATTGTTTTCAGCAATATCTGCAACAGTTAATTGTCCTTGGGGATCGAAGTTTTCTTCATCAATGGCATCTAAATTAAAGGCTTTTCTTGTCATCGCAATACTGCGTTCTATGTAGGGTCTTTCTGTAACTAATTCATTGGGTTGTACGATTAAACGTTGTACTGCTGCACAAGAAAGATTAGCTAGAGGCAATATTAATATATAGATTACGAAAAAGACTAATAATAGGGGTATTTTGATCAATTTTTCTGGTTTATACTTGCGACGACGATATTCAGTAATACCTCTATATAACAGAAAAACAGCCATACCTATTGCTGTAAAATTAATCACAGCTTCCCAAGGAAGTTGTACTTTTATATCTGTAAAACTAGCACCGTAAGTAACACCTCGCTCAGAGAACATCAAATCATAACGATTTAACCAGTGGCGTACACCAATACTGATCATAAGGGTTGAACCTAAAAAGGTGAGGTGGCGCAGTTGGAGACTAGAAAAACCAGGAAATTTACCTTCTGAAAGACTATTTCCTGACAGTAAATACAACAGAAGACAAGAAATAAAACCATAAGTACATAGCCCTGAAATCCAAAAATCAAGTAACTGCCAAAAAGGTAAATTAAAAACAAAAAAGCCGATATCACGACCAAATTGAGGATCTAGATAGCCAAAAGTATTCGATTGGAAGTGTTTTAAAACTACTGCCCAATTACCTGCGATAACTCCACCAAAAACTAAGCTTAAAATAATTGCGATCGCGCTTAGGCAAATACGAGTTCTAATGATGAGAAAGAAAATAATTCCTGCTAACACTCCCAACTGCCAGATATCATCTACCCAAGATACTAGTAATTCCCTAACCGAAAAAAATTGCCATCGTGAAGGCAAAACAGGGGTTACATCAGGCAAACTGTAATCAGGAGTAAGAGTAGATAAAGCTACTTTGCTATAGTTTAAAAACAGCAAAGCAATCAAAAAACAAGATATTAAGATTAGAGGGAATAATAAAGGTAACTCAAGGGCAGGAAAACGAGAATCCACCGAACAAGAACGAAAAGTGTAAACGTTAGAAGTAGCTGTCTCTACAACCGATTGAGGATAGGTAATAGTTAGCTTTTTCTGCTCTAATTTTAATTCTTCATGTTTTGGTAATGCGTAAGCAATATTATCAACATCAGTTTTTTGTTTAGAAGACCAACGCCATGCTAAATCATCAGCTATATGTAAATTTCTCAGTAAAAAGAAACTAGAAGTTCCACAAGCAAATATCCACAATAAAAACTGAGTTTGCCAACGTTTAACTAGAGTAGCAAGATAATTAACTTCTTGAAACCAAAGTATTTCCCCTCTAATATGAGCAATCAAATTGAAAACAAACCAAGTTCCAATTACGACAGTGACAATACGAAATATTATTTCAGGAAAGCGTTTTGGCATAGAACTGTAGCTTATTTTATGATTTCTGTTTGATCTTTTAGCTGTAAGTGCTGTTGGATAAAGCAACCCTATCAAAATCTGTGATTTGATGGTCGTCAAGTGATGGTAGCCTTGATCTTCTTTTATTGTAAGTCTAATATGAATTAAAAAATCAACGGATTCACTATGTTAGCTATAAACCATAATCTATAAGATATATCCATATCAATAATTTGATGAAACTTGGAAAGACTTATTATTTTGATGAATATCAGGTGTATGTTCACGACCCGCAAAAAAATGTCATACTTGCTTATAGAACCAAAGAATTTTTAATTATTCAAAAATATCGAGAAATAAGGATTTCTGTAGATCCTGTTTCAATTACTAATAAGAAAGTTTTTGAATGGATCGAAACTTGGGCTAATCTCAAAGATAGAATAGTTACTCCTAGTGGTAGAACACAATTATTAAATGGAGATATTATCAGAAATAAAACTGAATTTATTTACTTTATTTTTAATAGCGATAGCAATGCTGTCAAAATAGGTAGAGCAAAAAATGTCAATAACAGATTAAAATCCCTACAAGTTGGTAGTCCTGTCAAATTACAGTTGCTGAGAATTATTGATGTAAAAGCTGGTAAAGAAGCCAAAAAAGGAGAAGAATCGTTTCACAATAAGTTTGCTAATTTGCGATTGTTAGGAGAATGGTTTAGATTTGAGCATGAGTTAAAACAATTCATAGAACAATTTTCTAATTATTATTAATTTATATATATTGATACTTGAATTTTATAAAAATACTAAAAAATGAAGACTATAGGTGTATCATATGCTAGAGCTTGGCGATATCAAAAACCCACTTTAATAGAGAAAAATATTAAGCTTGGTAAAATGTATTATTTTAATGGAGGTAGCGCATATTTACACGATCCTCAGAAATCAGTAAGACTTAATTACAGAAATAAAGTTTTTTTCCTGATCGGGGAAGAACAAGAAATCAAAATTTCTGTTTATCCTCTTTCAATTACCAATAAAAAAGTAATAGAATGGGTTAAAACCTGGGCTAGTAAAGAAGATAAAATAATTACTCCAGGTGGGAACAAAATATCGTTAGATAAACAAAATATAATAAGTACAAAAGAATTTATCTACTTTATTTTGAATCCTGACAGCAATGCTGTGAAAATAGGAAGAACTAAAAATATAGCTAAAAGGCTAAATTCACTTCAAGTTGCTAATCCTGTCGAATTGCGCCTACTAAAAACTGTACAGGTTAATTCTGGTAAAGAAGCAAAAAAAACAGAAGAATTGTTTCATAATAAATTTGCCAATTTGAGATTATTGGGAGAATGGTTTAGATTCGAGCAAAAATTACAAGAGTTTATAGAGCAACTTTGAAAACTAGGTAATATAGCGTTTCTCAGTTGACTGAGATACATCTTACTTCTGCCCTCTGCCTTCTGCCTCCTGCCTCCAAACGAACAACTTTGTACCTCATCGATTTGAGAACCGCTATATATACTTTAAT
>JASJDI010000092.1 GCA_030065155.1 Xenococcaceae cyanobacterium MO_188.B29 | reverse complement strand
GGCTCGACAAGGTCTTTCTCCACCACCATTTCCTGTGGGCAGTTAATTAATGGACATGGCGATCGCTATGTCCCCAATTTTCCTAGCTTTTTCAGAGGGGGAAATGAACGGTTACTCTGTTGACGAGTCAAATGAGTCCATCTAATTTCTTCATCCATTGGGGAACCCGCGATATGTCTATCAATAACCCGCTCAAAAGCGGATTCTAATCCCTCAATCGTCTCTAACTTCCTTTTTCTTCCTCCTCCTTTGGCTCTAATTCGCCTTTGATTCATGGATTCGGCAGATTTCAGCTCTTCTATGCCTCGTTTTATGGTTCGGCTATTAGTCCCTAAAAGTCTTTCGATATAACTAATCCCCCCATAGCCTATTTTTAGGGCTTCTATCGCTGCGTAACGTCTGCGCTCTTTCTCCGATAAGGATTGATAAAAAATTTGCATCATTTCCTCAATCTCTGGGGTATAAGGTCGCAGTTGCTGCATCAGCTAATTAATTCTTCCATTTTTCTTGTTGAACTTTCTGATTTTACCTTGAATGTTGAACTTTTGTACTTTATTTAGTCCTCATTCCCTAGAGGCGGGGTTATCGGTATTAAGATTGATGAAAATATAAGCGAATCTAATTTATGCAACCCAAGTAAATTGACTGCTTAATATTCTCCTAAACTTATTAAAAAGCTAAATTTTTGTATCGAAATTTTAAAGCTAGCTCTGGGTATTAATAGCATTGAAGTGTAGGTAGAAATATCGATAGATTCTGATATTGAAGAGCGATCGCGCTTAACGGCAAGGGATAGCCGAGGTAGCATTAGGATTGAGGGATCGGTCTCGGGTCTTTTATAACTTAACCTTAAAGGGATGCTGTGAGTGATTTAATCAAAATATCTGGTTGTGAAAACCCCCATCGCATCGGAGATGTGATTTTTGTTCATGGATTGTGGGGTGATGCGATAGAGACATGGCATCCGCAAGGAAAACGAGATAGGGATGCTAAAGATTTCTGGCCTGCTTGGTTGGGAGACGATTTGCCCAATGTTGGCATTTGGTCGCTGGATTATGAGGCAGAACCATCGAAATGGATAGGGACGACAATGCCATTATTCGATCGTGCCAAAAATGCTCTTGAGATGCTGGACAGTTACGAGATCGGCGATCGTCCTGTAATTTTCATTGCTCATAGTATGGGAGGACTGCTTGTCAAGCAAATGCTTCGCAATAGCTTAGAGTACGAGCAGCCTAGCTGGAAAAAAATTTTAACTCAGACAAGAGGAATTATTTTTTTAGCAACTCCCCATACTGGAGCGGATCTAGCTTCCTGGATCGGCAATCTTGGTGGAATTTTTAGACCTACCGAAAGTGTTGATGAGTTAAAAGCAAATGCCCCTCAGTTGCGCGACTTAAATGAGTTTTATATCAATCAAGAAACCCTGAGAAATATTCCTATGAAAGTTTACTATGAAAAGCAAAAAACAAAAGGGGTTTTAGTAGTTGATGAAACCAGTGCTAACCCAGGCATTCCGAGGGTAACACCCATCCCAGTGGACTATAACCACATTTCTATTTGTCGTCCCCAAAAACAGGATCTTATCTACCGTCAGGTCAAACGTTTTATTGAGGGAAATTTTAACTTAAAAAAAAAAGGAGACTATGAATACGATGTATTTCTGAGTTATCCGCGTAAGAGTCCTGCTTTACCTTGGGTGAGAAATTACTTTTATCCCTTGTTGGAGGAATGGCTAAGACAAAGTTTAGGATGGTCACGGTCACCTGAAATCTTCGTCGATGATTTTCAGATAGAAGAAAAAGGATTACTGTGGTCTAGTGACTTACAGCAAGCCCTGAAAAATTCTCGTTGTATGATAGCTGTTTTATCACCTGACTATTTCTCTTGTAACTGGTCTTTGTCTGAATGGGAGAGTATGAGGCATAGACAAAAGATGCTTAGGTTACGAGACCCTCAAAAGCCTTGGGTCTTAATTTATGGAGTAATTTTTCATCCTAATAGAGAACACTTGCAAGAGCAAATTTGCTGTCTCAAGTGTAAGAAAAATCTAAAAGCTTGGAATGTTGATTTTCCAGGATTTAAAAACTCACCACAATATCTTGACTTCGTCCAAGCAGTTGAAGAAATCTGTCAAGAGTTAACGAAATTAATAGACAATGCTCCCCCCTACGAACCTAATTGGCCGATAGTCCGAGCTACGGCATCCGAAGAACCGAAAAAAATTCAAATATCAATGCTGAGAATGTGATGACTGAAGGCATAATTGTTACCTTTTACTCTTATAAAGGAGGCGTGGGTCGAACTCTCGCCTTAGCTAACGTGGGAGTATTGTTGTCTCAGTGGGGATATAAGGTCTTATGTGTTGATTGGGATCTTGAAGCCCCTGGATTACACTTTTATTATGAACATTGGATAGAGCAGAATGATTCTCCCGGAGTCATTGAGTTAATCCAAGCTTATGTTAATGGTGAAACCCCTGACTGGAAAGATTTTACTACTCAGATAAGGCTTCCCAGTTCAGCAGAACCTCTAAATTTTATCAAGGCAGGCGTTCAAGATGAAAACTATAAAACACGGTTACAGTCGCTTAATTGGCAAGACCTCTATGAACAAAAAGATTTAGGACTTTTCTTGGAGAAACTGCGAGAAACTTGGAAGCAAGAATTTGACTTTATCCTGATTGATAGCCGAACGGGAATTACTGACATTGGTGGGATTTGCACAATTCAGTTTCCCGATATTTTAGCGGTTTTCTTCACAATTAATAAACAAAACTTACGAGGTATTATTGACAGTGTTAATGGAATTATTCAAAGTCGAGATGGTTTTCCGTTCGATCGCGCCAGACTTTTGATTCTGCCAATACTTACGCGATATGAGACAAGCGAAAAAACACTGGGAAAAAAAGGACTAAGAACTTTTGCCAAAGAATTTGAACCTTTCTATCAAGGCTGGATACATCGGAATTTAAACGCTTATGACCTGCTCGACTTGACCAAGATTCCCTATATCACCTATTGGAGCTTTTGGGAAGGGCTTCCAGTTATCGAGGAAGGAACCCAATCCCCCCAAGATATAGGATACGCCTTAGAAACTCTTACCGCAGTCATCGCCAATAAACTGGCTGAATCCGAGTTGCTGGTTCGCAACCGATACTCTTTCGTCCAAGCAGCTAGAGGAGAGACTGTTTCCAGTGTGGAGGTTGTACCAAGAATTAAATCTGAAAGGGCATCATTCTCTGAAAAAGTAGCATTGGAAAGACACTACGAAGAAATCATTGACACTATCATTAACGGTAGCCTCGTGCTTTTTCTGGGTCCAGATGTTAACTTGTGCGATCGCCCAGTACAAGCAGGCAAGAAGTCTTCCAAGTGGCAGCCTGACCAGCAATATGCACCAACTGAAAGTGAACTAGCAGCCTACCTAGTTGAAACCTTTGGTCTCAAAGAGGACTTTTCTAAAATCACTTTACCTCCGATAGACACCCCAGAAATCTGGGATGAGGTAAGCTTGTGGCTTGATTGTGCAGGTATTGATCAAGGGGCATTCCAAAGGATGCCACTTCCTGAATATGGACGTTTAGCTGCCCTCAAACAGGGTGAATGGCAACTTCAAGCGGAATTATCGAAATTTTACTACCGACTCTCCGATAATTCCTACCTTCCCAACAGGTTACATCGTTTAATAGCCAGACTTCCTGAACTCTATTGTTCTTTCAATAGAGAGGATTTTGATTCAACTCGTTACCCACTGATCGTGACAACTTGCTTAGATAGTACGCTAGAAAAAGCCTTCATTGGGGCTAAACAGCCGTTCGACCTAGTTTTCTATGTTAATGGCCAGCAGCGCTTTGCCCATCAGAGGTTTGACCCTGGCATTGATGGAAATTGGGACGCGCCTATAGACAAGACAAGCAAGGCACAACTAATATCTCAACAGGATCATACAGGTTGGCTTAATGATCGCCCAGTTATCCTGAAACTCTATGGCTCGGTAGCTGGGTTTGAAGATAGAAAAGGAAATTTTATGATTACTGAAGACGATTTACTGAATTATTTAGTCCTTAACACCTCAGACCGATTCCAATTACCAGAAAAACTACTTGTTAAGTTAATTAACAGCCATTTTTTGTTCTTGGGATATAGCTTAAGCTATTGGAATCAGCGCGCCATCCTGAAGACTATCCGATCGAATCCTAACTATCCCAGAAATTTTCTCAAAAGCTGGGCAATTCAAGCAAGTCCTGGAATTCTAGAAGACTATCTGTGGGAAAAAGACTCAGTGGAACTTATTAGTGGTATATCTCTGGAAAATTATGTTGTGGAGCTTGAAATGCGGCTAGAGAATTTGTTTAGGAGGCGACTATGATAAGCAGTGAGTCCCTTTACCTGCCTAATTCTCCCTACAAAGGGCTAATGCCCTATTCTATAATCGATCGGTTGTGTTTTTTTGGAAGAGAAACAGAGCGGGAATCTATTATTAACAAACTAATAACTCATCGTTTGACTATTCTCTACGGAGCTAGTGGGGTCGGCAAAAGCTCGGTACTGCGAGCAGGAGTTAACCATTACTTTCGTCAAGCAGCTCAGGAGAATGTAGATATCAAGGGGAAGCCAGGGTTAGGGGTGATTGTTTTTCCACCAATGGAAGGCAACTTAAAAGGTAACATCTCGTGGGACGATCCTATAAGTGGCATAAAAAAACAGCTTAAAGTCGAGATGCAGATTTTAGGAATCAAGGAAGCACCATCAGAAAATTTGTCTTTGACTGATACTTTGAAAGCTTGGATAGAGATTATTCGGGATGATACAGGGAGAAGTCGTTTATTTATTATTCTTGACCAATTCGAGGAATATTTCCTTTTTCTCTTGCAGCAAAATAGCAAAAACAAAGCTCCCTTACACAAATTCGCTGAAGAGTTTCCCAAAGCTGTTAACGATCTTGAACTAAGCGTGAATTTCCTCATTGTGATCCGTGAAGATTCTTTGTCCAAAATCGATTACTTTAAAAGAGAAATTCCCAATTTGTTTAGAAACCGCATAGAAATTGCCCCTCTTAATCGCGATCAAGCCAAGGAAGCAATTGAGAAGCCAATTTATGAATACAATCGACAGACAATTATTTTAGATAGCTTGTACCGATCGCGTTTAACCGTACTCTCTGGCGATCGCAATACTCATAAAAGCACCCTCTTACGAGAAGGTATCATCTCCTCCCTCCGCCAACAGAAGTCAGAGGTTTTCTTTTTTGATAATTGGCACAAAGAACAGGATTGGCTAAATGCCCTTAAGCCATCTCTTGAAGGGCAGAATTATCCATTTATCATTCTCGATCAGTTTGAAAAGTATTTGCAGGAAAGAACCGATAAGGATAAAGAGGGAAAGGTGATTCAAGCATTATCAGATGCTATCGAGAACAGTCCAGTAAATATCCTTGTTGCTATGCGCGAACAGGAGCTTCCTAAGTTGGAAAATCTCGGCAATAGCTTGCCTAGCGTTAAGTACCTGTACTTATTCAAAGATGCTAAAGGAATTGACCGCATTGCCGAAGGCTCTAAAGATAAACCTTCGATCGAGTTCGATATCAAGTCAGATTTGATTGAGGCGATTTTAGCAGACGATTATATCAAAAGTAAGGATGAGAAAGACTGTTTTGAAGCACCTTATCTTCAACTGGTCATGACTCGCCTTTGGAATGAGGCAAGACGTAGTCAAGCCGTACCTGTTAGGCTACAGAAAACAACTTACAAACAATTGGGCGGTGCAGCACAGATTGTCACAGACCATCACTATCAACAAATCGACCAGCTTTCGGAAAGGGAAACAGAGACGGCTGCACGCATCTTTTATTTTCTGGTTACACCATCTAGCACTCAGTTACTTGCCCTGACTTCCCAAGATTTGACTGACCTTGCTAATGATAATCGTTTGAGTGACGAGCCTAACCTGCAAAAGGATGAAGTTGATTCCTTGCTGGATAAGCTAAGTCGAGGATATGCTAGGATTCTCACTCCAGTTGGAGGCGGTCGCTATCAGATTTTCTTCCCCGGTTTAGCTGATGCAGTTTTGAGATGGGTTGAATCTCAACGCCAAATCAAATACCTAGGTCAGGTTGCAGATAATGCTATAAAACAATTCGAGTCGTCGCAGTTAAAAGCATTACTGACAGCTATGAAGGCTGGACAATGGCTGAGTGAAAGACTCAAACAGGACAAATCCTTAGCTGGAAATGCTTCTACAGAGAAGGTAATAGAGACTCTACAGACTATTCTTCAAGATATTCGGGAGAAGAATGAGTTTGAAGCTCCTAAGAAGTCAGTCTCTAGTGTCAATTTCAGCCCCGATGGTCAGAAGTTAGCTATTGGCGCGTATGACGGTACTATTCAACTGTGGGACGTGCATGAACAGAAGCTATATATAATAGATGATAAAGAAGGAAGCTCTGTATATTATGTTTGCTTTAGTCCTGAGGGAACAAAATTGGCTGCTTCTAAAGGACTTGGCACTATTTATCTGTGGGATCTCCAGAACTACCAGCAAAACGAGCCACCGTTTATAAAGTTGAAAGGAGGTTGCAGTCCATTCTATTTTCTTAGCTTTAGCGGTGATAGTCAGAAGCTAGCTGCTGGTGCAGGAGATGGTACTCCCTACCTGTGGGATTTGCAGAGCCAACAGCAACAACCGCTAGCTAAAGGTGAGAAGCAGGATAACCCAATTTATTGTGTTAGTCTTAGTCCCAATGGTCAAATGTTGGCTACCTCCGCTGGGGCTGGTCCTGTTATTCTTTGGAAATTAGAAGAGGATAAAAAGAAACTAAAAAACGTCACTGGAAATTATCAAGGAGTAAGCCAACTCGAAGCAGGGATTTTTTCCGTTGCTTTTAGTCCCAAGGAACCAATGAGATTGGCTGCTGGTTCAGCAGATGGTACAGTCTACCTATGGAATCTAGAGGATGTGCAGGGTAAACCAACTATATTCCCCAGGCAAGGAGAAGCAGAATCCATTGCTCACATCGATTTTACCTCTAAGGGGGATCGGCTGGTTACCGTTTCTTTAAAGGGCAGAGTCTGCCTGTGGAACTTACAAAATAATCAAACGCCTCAATTCACCACCGAAACCACTAATGATCTTCTTTATCGTGTTAGCTTTAGTGCCGATGGCAAGCAGCTAGCGATCGTTCAGTGGGATGGCAAAGCTCGTTTGTGGGATCTACAGCCTCGAAAAAGGGAACAAGTAATCAAAAAATTACCAGGTGAAAAAGTAACTCATATCAGTTTCAACCCTAATCGAGAGCATGGACAACAGCTAGCTATGGGCTTCGCAGATGGCAAGGTTATGCTCTACGAATTAGATAAAGAAGATCGACCATCGCCTCTACCCTCAGCTCATCGAGGAGCAATTTATGGTCTTCGTTTCAGCTCTGACGGAAAGCAATTAGCAACTGCCTCCGCAGATGGCACTTTTCAAGTATATGACCTAGAGAGCAAGGTTCCAATTTCCTTTCAAAACATAAAAAAAAGTCCAGTCTATGGTATCAGTTTTAGCTATGACGGGAAGCAGCTATTTACTGGCTCAGGAGACGGTATGGTTCGCCTGTGGGATTTAGGGCAAAGAAAACTAGTTCATCAATTTAGAGGGCACCAGGGACCAATCTTGCATCTCAGTGTCAGTCCCGATGGAGAGAAATTGGCTACAGCCTCAGTAAATGGTACTGTTCGCCTCTGGAACTTAAAGGGAAACTTACAAGATAATTTAAAGGACGAGAAGCCATCCGTTGAATGTAAAGGTCATCAAAGACCAGTTTATTGGGTCAGCTTCAGCCAAGATAGCGAGCAGCTAGCGACAGCTTCAGGAGGGGGTAGGGTTCGCTTGTGGAACTTGGAAGGCAACGAGCTAGATAAAGCTAGATGTATCCATCCAGCACCTGTCTTTTGCGTCAATTTTATACCTGATACGCAGGAACTAGTTACTGCCTGCTGGGATGGCAAGGTTCGCCTGTGGAGCTTGCAAGGCAAGTTATTAGGTGAATTTATAATCGATCGAGAGGGAGTTTTGTGCGTCAGTCCGAGTTTTGATGGCAAGCTGCTGGCAACTGTCTCTGATTTTTGGAATGGTAAAGCTCACCTACTGGAGAGACTTGAAGGGGGATTTGACAAGCGGATTAAAGATTTACTACACCAGGGGTGCGAGTGGCTTGAGGACTATTTTGCTGCCCATCCTGAGGTGCGACAATAACTTCAAATATGTCCCCGTTGTCCTGTCACTTGAGGAGGATAAATTGCTCATGTCTAGTCTTTCACCCGATCGACCTATCGCCGAAAACTCGTCAGACTTTGAGTTGGAATTGCTCAAAGAAGAATACTTTTTCGTGCAATCTACCATTGAAGACTACAATAAACCTCGTGGGTAGTCCTAAAGCTTATAGATTGAGCTAGACGGATATCCCTCAGTCAACTGATTGAAGATTGACCCCATAACGAAGTGTATCCGTGATAGATAAATGAATTTAGAGGCATGGAATTAATCTAAAATCCGAAATCTAAAATCTCTCGGTCATTTTTAAGCCAGCCTATCACCACCAATCCCTCAAATTCCTCGAAATTCACATTTTGTCGAATCTGAAGGTCTACTTCCCATAATTCCGTGAATGGGAAGAACATAAATCGCCGAAATACTTGCTAAGTATAGATCATAATTATTCGCAAAAGCATTGCTCTGATTGACTTTAGGCTCGGTTGGAGCATTAATTAACTTTTGTCAACTTAGATTTTTGACCAGTCTGGAAAAAACTGAGAAATGGGGTCAAAGCTTATTGAGAATGAAAAAGACGAAAACCGATTTTTGAAATATACAAAGTTTCAATCACAAAGACTGTCTGAAATTTAGAGACAATATAACTACATTCTTCTGACTCTCCGTTTTGTTTGTTGTGAAGAAAGAGTAGGTGACAGATTATTTTCTTGTGCGTGTAATGACTGCCAGATGTGAATTCACCAACTTTGATGCCCAACGCTTATTATCGGGGGTGTGACTGTCAGATAAATTTTGGTAAGTTGAAGCGACATGAGCAATCGATCGCTTTGACATAATTCTTGGCTAGACTCGAATCGTTTTCTGACAATTGCTGGTACACAGATTAAATTACATGGAAGAATCTATTTCTTGCTATCCTCTCACATGAGCCTTGGAGGTTACTTGGGTGACTGAGGGCGGTGTAGATCCAGAAATCAATTTACCTGCTTCTAGTTCTCCTGCTCCTGCGATCTCAGATATAAAGATGAGCAGAAAAAGGAGCAGGAGAAGAGCTATCCTCATCGAATAAGTTTCGATCTAGATAATTCTCAGTACAAGAAATTAAAGTGGGCATCTTTCGATAGCGATCGCCCCTTGGAGTTGGCATGACTTAAGAGCAAATTACGTATTCACGTATCTACTTAATCACTTAATCACCTGAAACCAATTCTCTATCTGTAGTCCCTGAAAATCCTGAAAATCAGAGACATTATTTGCTACTAAAATAAGCTGATTAGTATAAGCAATGGCAGCAATTTGACCATCTACAAAAGCTGGAGTTTTACCCATACTTACTAACCTAGCCCTAAAGTTATCCTAAATGGGCTTAACTAAGAATATATAAGTCTATTCTGAGAAATTATATTTTATGAGCGTTGGTACAATTAACTGGTTTGGTGGCGTAAATAAAAAAACTGGAAGGACAAATGATTTTGGCTTTATCACTACTATTGAGCCAGAATACGGAGAAGAATTGTATTTTAATCAGAAGAATGTATTAACTGAGGAACAATGTCTTTTAGACTCTGGGGTGTATGTCCAATATGAAACTATCACAGATAAAAGAGGTCGAAAACAAGCCACTAATGTAAAACCCATACCTTATGTGGGAATAGTCGATTGGTTTAACCACGGCAGAGGCTACATAAATTGCGAAAACACACCAGATGTAAGAATTGAAACCTCGCAAAATTTAACCTCTGGAGATGTAGTGTTTTTTTTTCGCAAACGCAATCCAGTATATAAAAATGATGGAACTGTTTTACCACGAAAAGTTAATACATCTGATAACGATAGCCTAATTATTAAAATATGTGCTAGTAGCCAATTAACAACTATTTACAAACCATTTATTGTCGATTATGCTCTGAACTTGCCTCAAGAAGAGTCTATTGAATTTATTCTGAATAAGACGAAAAATCTCGCTCGTCTATCAAAGCAGCAGATATTAACTAGTTTGATAGCAAAATCGGAAAATCTATTTTTATTATCATCAGAATTACGACAGCTATTAGCCTCTACACCAGATATTTCAGAATACTGTAACTTCATCAACAAACATCTTCCTTTGGTTACAGCAAACTTGCAACAAGAACTAGTAAAAGAGCTAGTTTATCGGCTTGAAGAAAACAGTAGTTTGTTACGCTCACAATGTTGGAGCAAGATAGATTTTCTCAGACAGAATGTAGAATATGAAGGATATCTTTGGGACATCGCACCAGAAAACGTCAGAATTGAGCTAATCAACGAACGCTATCAAGAATTTGCTAAGTTTGCCTTAGCTTTGCCACAAAAAGAATCAATTGTTTTTCTGAGCGATAAAATTGAAGAGTTAGACGAACGATACAGATCTAAAGTAATTGATAGTTTATTTAAAGAAGCAGAAAACTTATTTATAAGTTCGCCTAAATTATGCAAACTATTAATTTCCAGTTACGATAATTCAAACTACTGTAATTTTATCAATAAATATATCGAACTAGTAGATAATGATTTAAAACATGAACTGCTAGCAGATCTAAATCAGAGACTCGAAAAAGGTCATAGTTCATTACGGTTACAATATTGGAGTAAAATTGATTTTCTCAAGCAAAATGTAAAATATAAAGGGCAATTTTGGAATTTAGCACCAGAAGATATCAAGATTAAATTAATTAAAGAACGCTATCAAGACTTTTTCGATCTAATTCTACAGTTTGAAAACTCTGACTATCCCTATTCAAAAGCATTAACTACTTCTATTAAAGAGCTATACCATTTTGATACTCTAGATTTGAATTTAATAAATACGTGGTGTCCGCAACAATATGGAAGTATAAATGATTTTGAATTAGCAAGAATGATGTCTGCTCGTGGTGCAGAAAAGCTAGCATTTAATTTTTATAAAACTCTAGGATATTCAGTAGAAGATACTGCTGCTCATCAAATAACTAAGGAAAGTGAAACTTGGATAAGAGGAGATATTAGACTAAATTCTAATCTATTGATTGATGTTAAGAATGCTCGTACTACAGTTAACTCCGATACTTATTCTGAATTCTGCGTACCTACTTTCAAACAAAATAGAGGTGGCGATGTTTTAATAACGGCAGTTTTATCGCCTTATCTTCAAACGAGGTTTATGAAAGAGCCTAGTAGTGTCAACTTTTTAGTTATGAAACCAGTAATACTAGGAAGTTTGAATAACAAAACATTGCTAACGTTAGAATCTATTTTTAGTGACAGGTTATTATCAATCGATATATCGAGGAATTCAAGTAGCAATAGATATCTTCCACCCTGGCTGTTTGATTATGGTGATAAATTTTATGTCGAACAGCGTAAGATAATATTTAAATTCAAAGCACTTCTAGATTCAAACATACCTGATTGGGATGATATTAAAATTGCCAAAGTGAAAATTTTTCCTTTGTTCATTGCTGCGAAAAGAAGTATACCCGATAAATGGCAAAGTTACGTACCTACTTGGAAAGTTGACTTTGTAAATAATTTCATCAATGTACCTGAAGAAAATATTTCATTACCGTATCTATTTTTAGGATTACTAAAACACTTTTTAAAGAATATAGGCGAAAAGGATGAAACTTATTCTCCAAAAGATTACAAAGATCTAATATATACAAGCTCTTCGGAGACACAACCCCTTAAAATATACGATCATTTGAACATTATCAGAGATTTTTGTACTACTTTACAAATTCTTTGGGAGAACAGAGAAATAGCAAATTTAAACCAGTTCACCATGTTTAAATTCAATGGACAAGGTTTACTTCAAGGAAAAAGAGTGCATAGCGATCGAGTTCTTACCACTATACTTGCTTATTGTGGTGGACGAGTCGAAAAAAAAGGTAAGTGCGGATATCGACCTTTAATTGTTGGTAGAGATAAAAATTGCTCTGCTTGCGGTAAGTTAATCTGCCCAAAAGATGATTGTCGATTTTGTAGTATCAATTGTGTAAATTATCTTCAAAGACAACACAATAGTTTATTGACTGATAGCTTTGATGATTTCATTTTTTAAAGTGGCAAAAAAACGGAGATGTAAGGGGGGATGGCAACGATTACAAGATTCAAGGGTCGCGCTCGACTTTAAAGTCTATCTCTGAGTAGGTTTTAGAGTTGGAAAATTATCCCATCAAGGAATATCAGTAAATTTACTATTCAGGATTTAATTCAGATTATGTTAGAAAGTAAAAACTTACCTGCTATTAGAAGTAGATTTGAAATTAAGGAAGGGTAAAACTAAGTCAATCCTAGAGTCTTCCATTGACTCGGCACTATTAGCTGTTGAAGTATACAATAAACCTCGAACTACTTTCAGGAGCGAAGGATTTATTACATTGATGATAATGGCATGGACTAGATTATTTCATGCTTATTTCAATGCGACTATAGGAGATAAATATTACTATAAAAAGTCAAATGGTCATTACGACATAATAGACGGAGAAAGGAAAGCCTGGGAGCTTTGTAAGTGCATAAAGAAATATGGAAAATTAGATAAAGATGTAGAAAGCAATCTAAATTTTTTCATAAAACTGAGAAATAAAATCGAGCACAGACATATTGAAAAGCGCGAAGTAGACACACTCATATTTGGGGAATGTCAATCTCTATTATTCAATTTTGAAAGTCAGCTTATCGAGTTTTTTGGAGATGATTATTCAATTAATGAAGCCTTAGTATATAGCTTACAGTTCTCTCAAATACGTACAAAGCAACAAAACAGACCAAATAAATCAGCCTTATCTAAAGATCTCGCAGATATTGTTTCTTTTGTGCACAAATATAGAAATTCTCTAGATGAAGCCGTATACGACTCTCAAAAATATAGTATTAAGTTAATTCAAATACCTAAAGTATCGAATACAAATCGAGCTGATGCAGCAATTGAGTTTGTACGTTGGAACCACCTTAGCGAAGATGATAAATCTGCTTATGAGAAGATTGCTGTAATAACCAAAGATAAAACAGTAAAAATAGAAGCAGCTAATGTTGGTAGATTAAAACCAAGTGATGTAGTAAGAAAGGTAAATGAGAAGTTGAATGGCTCGCCAATAACAACAAATTTTCATGCTGTATTATATAAAATATTTTCAGTTAGACCGTCGAACGGCGATGATCCGTTTGATACAGTAGCTGAATTTTGCCTGTATGATGAGGCACACGACGACTACGTTTACCAAGATTCTTGGGTTGATTTTTTAATTCACTTTATGCAAACAGCAAACTTCACTCATGCTGAGCTGAGAGATATGCAAAGGAAGGGCAAGAAGCTGATGATAGATGAATATCGCATGTAACAAAAAGTGTATAAATGCCTCTTCACTCTAGTTTTGTCGCTTGTAACTTAAGCGTTAAAAATAAAGCTCTTTGAGAACCTCAAAATAGTTCTACTGCCAATAAGATCACTTCGCGGGATTACGATCGAAACAACTGTAATCAAAGGGTTTAATGCTTATATGACCCTTTATTTCATTAATCGTGGTCATCCCCTTTTGGGAATTGAAATCCTCTGTGAGGATTACAAAAAAGGGGAGAATGTACGAACAGGTGGTCAAGGGTAGGATGAAAAGAGGATGTAGCTGTACTGCTGCTTTCTTCACTTACATACTGCCCCAAACTCTTATAGGATACATGTATGGAGTGCTGGGTGCGAGATAAATGAAGGTAGATCGGCATGGACAGGCAAAAATACTCACTACGGAAGAGATTAACCTCATATTTTATGAGGGGGTTAAAAACGATCGCGACCGTGCCATGTTCGCTATTTGCCTTTATACTGCCTGTCGAATTAATGAATGCGTTACTTTAAGAACCACCGATGTCTACTACCGTCAGGGGATTGTGCGCCCCGAAATTGTCTTTAGGAAGGGTAACACCAAGGGGAAACTGGCAACGCGCTGTATACCCGTAATTGAAGATTTACGGCTGATGCTGCTCAACTACTACCCCTCACCCCGCACCTGGTTTTACTTTCCAGGACCGGGCCAAACGGGTCACATTTGCCCCGATTCAGCCAGTCGGGTATTACGCAAAGCTTGTAATAAAGTTGGGATACAGGGGGTGAGTACCCACAGTTTTAGAAGAACTGCGTTAACCTTAATGAGTGACGAAGGGATACCCCTACGGATAATACAAGAAATAAGCGGTCACAAAAGTTTACAGGAACTACAAAAATACCTAGAGGTTAAACCCGAACAAGTAAGGGGGGCGGTTTCCAGCCTTTCTCTGTTGTCGCCTGTCAAGAAATCACGCTTTCCCGACACCCCGATTTCAGAGAAAATAACACCGAGAAATGATAATTCTTTTTAAGCTGGGGAGATCTTGCTGGATATTATGCAGCGAAATAGGGCAGAATACCCTTTGAAGCGATTTTACTTTGAGAGTCAAGAATTAAGCGATCGCTCCTTATAAAAGGAAACGACCGCTCTTAAACAGGCAACGCAAAATCGCGACAACTGGAACTCTCACCTTCCAGAAATCGCGAAGTTTACGTTTTCGTTTGTTTTAGAAAAGCGCAGAATTAGCATCATTTTAACCCTTTGACTAATTTCTGCCTTGGCGTAAGGTATGTCATTTTCAACCCCGATTTCTTGTTAACGCCAATTAACAAGCCTCGGTTGTAAGGTCGAATTTTGACTTCTTACTTCGTTCACGTAGAAATGAACACAGTCGTGACTACTATCAGCCGTAACCAATAATAATCGTGCTGACTGATCTAATTATAATTCAGGTTAACACGATTATCGGTCATTACGAGTCGATCGCTTCAAATCGTAAACTTAAGTAATGAAGTCGTATCGTGTCATTTTATCCACATTTCCCCGAAAATCAAGATAAACACTTTCCTCTCTTCGATCTGTACGCGCTTAGAGAGAGATTTCACAGCCTCTTTCCTCATGGCTGGGATTTCATCGTCAAAGAGACTCCCGATTCGCCATGGAAAACCGTTAAAAAATATAAATTGACCGAGCAGAAAGTATGGTACAAATACACCGATTCAGAGATAATTTTGGGAGTACGCTTCGGTAGTGTTACCTGTTATGGGCTCTTCGATCTCGATTGGGGGAGTATATACGATCCACGAAGACAAGAAGACTATCTAAAAAGGCTTCAACACTCCTTAGAAGACTATGGAATCGTTCGCTATGCGATCGTACAGTCGAGTCTGAGTAGGGGGTTGCATCTTTATTTCTTTTTCGATCGCCCCGTCAATACCTTCCGATTAGCTTGTGTGATGAACAAGGCTGCCGTGGAAGCAGGGCTAGAAGTGAAAAGAGGTCAGCTAGAAACCTTCCCCAACACCAAGGCATATAATAAGCTCTTTCACGGTCACAGACTCCCTCTACAGCAAGGCTCATACCTACTCGATAGCGACTATATTCCCGAGAGCGATCGCCTAGAAGATTTTTTACATGCTGCGGAATGGTCGGCAGCGGGAAATGATACCGAGCTGTTAGAGAGTAGGTTGGAAGTAGCCTATGACTGGTTTAAAGCAACCAAAAATCAAGAACGCCTGTACCACCCAACTCCTGAAGATAAAGAATTTATAGAACAGGTTGAATACGCCCAGAGAGAGATTAAAGAAGGGTTCCTCAACAAAATTCGTCTCCGTATCGAACAAGGGCTCAGTGCGTTTCACCAAACGAATGAGTTGCTCCTTACTATTGGCAAACTGGGGAGATTATACTATGGGTTGGTTGGTAATAAGCTAATTAACTATATTCGAGAAACCATTGTGTCCTGTCCTGGATATGCCGAGTATTGTCGTCATAAGCATGAGATTCTGCGCAGATGTAAAGAAGTTGCTCGTTATGCCGAAAAGCACTGGTTTCCCTATCGCACCAGGCTTCCTCAAGACAGAACCACCTACAAACGCCTCAAAGAGTCTTTAACGAACCAGACAAACATCAATATCGAACGGCAGTATAACGCGAGATGTCGGATCGTTCAGGCAATAGAGCGTATTATCAAGGTGCAAGGTGCACTTCCCCAAAAGGTAGGGGAATGTAAGCTGGCAATTCGTAATGTGACTAAGGAATTATTTGGGATGAGCGTGAGCGATGCGACGCTGAAAAAAACAGAAAATCTAATATTGTGGCATCCCAAATATAGGCAAGAGCCAACACCCGTACAAGAGCAGCCAGAAGAAGATAGAGAAGAGGAAGCAGCAGCATCGGCAGAGCCAATTCCAGTTGAAGATACCGCAGAATCATCGACAGTAAACGAGGTGGAAGTAAAGCGGGTAACATATGATGTAAATGATGTACCACAAAAAGCCCCTACAGATCCTATAGTACAACCTCCACTACAGTCAGAATCGTCTCTTGGTGAAACACACAGCCATCAGGCTGCACCTCATGATGTAGTACGGGAAAAGGAGGAACAGTCTAACACGCTCAATCCCTTGCCTGGTCTTCGTTTTCAAAAAATGGGCTACACCTTGCCCTTAATGAAGGGTGTGATGCTTTATCTTGTCAGTAATTTTATATATCGAGTATTACAGCGGGAGTATTATAATGCTCTGATGAGTACACCTGGATTAGAGCTTCTTTATCTTGGGTTTCAGGGAAACAGCACGCAGGGATTAGTGCAGCGTAAAGGAGAAAATAAATCTAGTATTCAATTAATTATTCCCAAGACTGAAGTAGAAGTGTTAAGAGAAGATTATCACTCAAGTTGGTTTCAAGAGAAGCCAAGACAAATGTTAGTCTATGTAAGACCTCTTAAAAATGCTCAATATTGGCTTAATGGTATCGCAGTATTGATAGAGCATGTAATTCCAATTCGGATAAGAGATAAGATCTCGAAATCAAACAAAACTTCAAAAACAAATAAAATCAAGCCAAAGCAATGAATGATAAGTCTTGTTTATAACCTATATTCTCCAGGCGCGCCGAAAAATTGCAATAAGGAGAACTTATCAGTAGCTCGTATAGTAGGGGGATGGCAACGATTCGTGAATTTTACTCTCATATCCTCCTCAACCCTTTACAGTGATAGGGTTGTAAGGTTTGAGCTTTAAACTTCGGTATTTGTACGAAAGCTCAAAATCATATACAGCAAGCTTTTTAAGGATTTAATCGTGAGTATTGTTTCATGCTTGGTCTTTGACATTGCCGAAAACAATCATTTTTGTCTCATGAGAAAAGTGGCTCAAACCCAGTAAATCGTTCTCTGAAATTAATAACATTGCCGAAAAGATGTCCATTTCGGCAATGTTTATACTCTCTTGATTCAAATCTTCAAACCTTTGCCAGCATTAAGTTTAAGGTCGATATGACAGTAAAATGTGCGAATCGTTGCCATCCCCCAGTATGAAAAAGTTTTGCTCCGACAAGCGTCAGATACAGGAACGCATTCATAACGGGTGGTTGGGCATGAAGGTAGAGAAAACTGCGTAGTGGAGATTTTTGTTAAGCGACTCCCGATACGTTGCAAACAAAATGTGGGTGAAAGAAAGAGAAATTACATTAGGAGATTTTGAATTTGAAAAGGAGGTTGGTTAGAGTGCAGAATATTGGCAAACGCCCCGACCAAATCCAACCGAAGACCAAGAGTTCTGGTTCGTGGGGTTTGAGTAGCAACTGTACAGAAAACCCCGCTAAGGCTGTATATCCTACTGTATAAAGATTTCAGCTATCAAAACCTCATAGATAATACATTTTTACTTACCCAAAATCTCAATCTGGTAGTTCGTCAATAGTTTCAACATCCCGTAGCGGTCGCAATGCCCCATCTTTCAACTCTTCAGGCAAATTAAACTGATAGCGACCAAGCATATTAATGTGAGAATGAGGCAGAGGAGACAAACGAGCTTGATCTTCTTCCTTAATCTCCCAGCCCTCTTTCTGTAGCTGATTAATAGCTGCATCCATGTAATAAGTGTTCCATAGCACTAGCACATTAACCACCAAACCCAAAGTTCCTAACTGTTCTTCCTGACCTTCGCGATAACGTTGACGTATTTCACCCCGACGACCGTAAAATACGGCTCTAGCTAAACTGTGACGGCTTTCTCCGCGATTGAGTTGAGTCAAAATACGACGGCGGTAAGCTTCATCATCCACATAGTTAAGCAAATACAAGGTTTTGGTAATTTTGCCCAATTCTCCAATAGCTTTGGCAATAGTAGAAGGTTTCTTACCTCGATGTAATGCCCGCATAATTTCAGTCGCACTGACTGTTCCAAGCTTTAAAGAACCAGCTACCCTGAGTATATCTTCCCAATTCTGCTCGATTAAGTCAGTTTTGACGGTTTGCCGTGCTAAATTATCCAACAATCCATAATCAGCTTCAGAATCTAGTCTCCAAAAACGGGCTGAACCCGCATCTGCCAAGCGGGGTGAAAATTGATAACCCAAGAGCCAGAATAAACCAAACACTACATCACTGTAACCAGAGGTATCGGTCATTAATTCTCTAGGACGTAAACCTGTCTGCTGTTCTAATAACCCCACTAAGACAACTAAAGAATCTCTCAAAGTCCCAGGAACAACTAAACCGTGAAAGCCAGTGAATTGGTTAGAGGTGTAATTATAATAGGTGATTCCCCGACCGAGATTAAAATATTTACTGTTTGCCCCTGCATTGAGAGTCTGCACGGGAACAACAAAGCGCATCCCATCGGCTGAAGCCACTTCACCACCACCCCAGCTTTTGACGATGGAAATTTTAGTTTGAGCATCAACTAACCGTGCATTAGCTTTGATGATGGTTTCGGGACGAAAATAATTCTGCTCCACCCAAGATAACCTTCCTCTGGTTAAAGCAGGAATTCTCTTTCTGACTAAGGGCGATAGTCCAATGTTACAACCTTGGGCAATAAGTACTGCACAGATAGTAATTGAGAGGTCGCGAACCTTAACAAAGCTTTCATTGAGATGGGTAAATTCATCCATAAAACCCGTCTTGGCATTAATTTCTAGCAAGACTTCGGGTAAATCCACCTGGGGTAATAGGGATTCTACTTTATCCTTGAGTTGGAGATAACTTTCAGGCTCATCTAATTTATCCAGATTGCTAATCGTGAGGGTTTCTTTGCCTTTCTTGTCTTTTTCAATTCTGACTTGGGAATTGTTGGGTAGATTAGACTTCTTTCAGAAGTAGGTAGCAGGTAGCAGGTAGTAGGTAGGTAGTAGGTAGCTTCTTAGTAGCTTTTGGGATTTATATTAGGCTTTGATACTAACCGATAAACATTACCCGCTATCCGCTACCCGCTACCTAAACAAAACCAAGATTTATGAGACTTATGCAAGAGGTCTATTTTTGGCAGTTTGAGAATAGGCTCGCTCTAATTGTTTTTGAAGGGTCTTTAATTCTGGTTCTGGTTTAGGGTTTAATTCTAAAGTCCGACAAACAGATGCCCTAACTGATTCCCAGTCTTTTCCTTTGAGGAGTTTAGCACGAGGATTACTCCATTTTTCTCCCGATGAGACAAACAAATCGCGACGGCGTAACCCTTCTAATAACTTCTCCAAAACGCAGAAAGTGTAAGCCCGACGGTCAATATTGCCATTTTCAGCAATTACCCAACCAGCCCATTTTTTATCGACTATTTTTAGTGGTGCAGAATCCATGAGGGGTTTTCTTTGACCTTCAATGGATTGAAGAAACTGCCAGGCTTCAAGAATTTTTTGACCAGCCTGGTTGCCTTCAAAATCAATAATTGAGAGTAATTTGGGTAGGAAACGACGAACCGCACGCCATTGTTGGATTAATTCTTGGTAATAGTTATCTTCAGGGGGACGAGCTAATTCTTCAACACTGGCAATAGCCGAACTTAATTGTTCTGGAGTTAATCGCTGCCAAACCTCTTCTCTAACTCGAGCGTTTTTTGTCTCAGGATTGACCAAAACCTTACAGGCTGTGGCTAACTGTAAAGCAGCACTATCCAAATCTTTGAGAGTGCGTAGGCGATTCTTTTGACCGTTTTTTTGGGATTTAGCCAAAATGTCTTTGACTAATAAATTTAGGACATCAAGAGCATCATCAATCGCGATCGCTTCCATGACATAAGCCCAAGCTACTAAGGTGGCAATTCTTCTTTTAGTAGGCATTCTGGCGATCGCTTGCGCTCTCAGGGTAAAAGCGGTTTTGGATAGAGTCTTGAAGCGAATGGGGGGAATTTTGCCCACATCCAATTGATTGATACCCAAGGCGCGAATTGTCACTAAACGATTTAAGGCATTAACCAAACTAGGCGCACTTCTTCGAGTGGGTGATTTTCTGAGTTGTTCTAACGGGGTCAATCGAGCTTTTTCGACCACGACAATTAATGCTTCTAAATTCTCTATTTGCTTGGAATTGGGAAGCTGGGAGAGGATTTTCCAAGTGCGGTTAGCTACTCTTTCTCTGACTGCGGATACCAAGCGGGATAGCACCGTTACCCCTGGTAGTAAGATTTTCTGCTCGACTAATCTTGCTGTGGTCAAGTCGAACATCATCGAAGGCCTTTCCCCACCTATCCAAGCCCTTTGATACAACCACCGCACTAAACGCCAATGTTCTGGTTGAGAGCTAAAATCACGATAACCGTAATGCTTTTTGATTATTAAAGTATGTTCCCAATGGGTATTGGAACGAGTCAAATATTGTGGCAAACAATTAACATCTTTGATTTCTAACTGGGATGCTAAATAATCAATCACGCCTTGAGGCACATCAATGGGATTGATTAGAAATGTTCCTAAAAAGCGAACCGTACATAGTTGGATAGCAAAACCAAGTCGATTGTAGTCGCCACGACGTTTTTGAACTAGCTGCTTGGCTATATCGTCAAGATGGAAGTAATGAGCTAATTGAACGGAAGTTGGTTCGCCAACATAACGTCCATAACTGTGTTGTTGTTCTGATGTCAGAAACCGAGATGACACAAGTAAAAATTGAATAATGTATCATTAAAACTATAGTCTATTTGGTACGCTTAGAAGTAACGATAGCATCGGGGTTTGAGCCACCTGTGGACGGGAGGGTTTAAATGGTACAGAAGGTAGCTATTTACTGCCGAGTTTCGACTACTGACCAATCTTGTTCTCGTCAGGAACGAGATTTACAAGCCTATGCTAAAAAAGCAGGGTATGAAGTTGTTGGTGTTTGGAAAGAAACCGCTAGTGGTAGTAAAAATAATCGCCTTGAAAGAAAGCAGGTGATGAATAAGGCTCAGGCGCGAGAAATCGATGGGGTGTTAGTTACAGAATTAACTCGTTGGGGTCGCTCGACCATCGATTTGATAACTACTCTACAAGAATTAGCTCATTGGGGAGTGTCGGTGATAGCTACTACGGGACTTCAGTTTGATTTGACTACTCCTCAAGGAAAATTGATGGCCTCGGTGATGGCTTCTCTAGCTGAGTTTGAAAGAGATTTAGTCAGAGAAAGAGTGCGTTCTGGATTAGCTGCTGCTAAGGCGAAAGGGAAAAAACTGGGTCGAAAACCAGGACAGAGAGTTAAAGCGGACTTGTATGCGCCTAAAGTTTTGCAGATGGTAACGGAGGGTCATTCTTATCGCCAAATAGCTCAGTCACTTCACTTAAGCAAGACGACGGTCAATGATATTGTGAAGCGTCATAGACGCACAAATGTACAACCTCTAATTCAGCTCGAACCATGACGAATTCAAAAACTATCTATCAACTGAAAATTACCCTCAGAGATATTAGACCTCCAATTTGGCGACGAGTCCAAGTAGAAAGTTCGACTACTCTGTCACAATTGCACCTGATTATCCAAGCAGCGATAGGCTGGTATAACTGTCACCTACACTCCTTTTCTATTCAGGGAATTGAGTATGGCAACCCTGAGCCTAATTATGGCTTGGAGTTACGGGATGAAAAAAAAGTCCAACTCGGTTCTGTCGTCAAACAAGAAAAGTCTAAATTCTCTTATACCTATGACTTTGGGGATAGCTGGGAACACTCCATTTTAGTTGAGAAAATTTTGCCGAAAGAGCCGAAAGTTTCTTATCCCTTATGTTTGAAAGCAAAGCGAGCCTGTCCTCCTGAAGATTGTGGCGGTGCTTGGGGATATATGGAATTTTTGGAGGCGATGCAAAATCCAACTCATCCCGAACATGAAAATTTTCAGGAATGGATAGGAGGAAGTTTTAACTCTGAGATGTGCGACCTTCAGGAGATTAATCAACGATTAGCTAACTTTGAAACCTTGTCGCAGCAATACTTTTAGCCTTAGCGGTGTTTTCTGTACAGTTGCTACTCAAACCCCGAGTTTGGTATGGCGCAGCTATTCTGGCGTACATCGTACTACTAGAGAGGCTATCAGCATTAAACCTCATGCCCTAAAAGCCAGGGGGAATAAGTACGCGATTAATCGGCACTAAAACTCCATTCCTAGCGGGTAGA
>JASJDI010000091.1 GCA_030065155.1 Xenococcaceae cyanobacterium MO_188.B29 | reverse complement strand
AGTAAATAAACCCAAAATAAATAAATATAATTTATTGATTTGGATAAACAAGATACAAAATTAATCATTTTATCCATATCTATTGATTAAAAGTTAATTTTGCTACTATCTAGCTTATTATCTGTGACTCATTAGATTATTTTTACCAAAAAGCAAAAGAAACATGATTTTCTTAAAGTTTTATTTCCATAAAATCATTTTTATACTTATGTAGTAAGAGTAAATCACGTACTTATATGAATTTAAGGTGTCAAAACCACCAAAACAACTAGTAATCAAACCAAAGGAAAACCTGAAGAGAATCTCAAGACATATTATTAAAGGTAATTACAGATAATTTATATCTTAATAATGAAAAAAGAAAAAAAGCGTTAAAAATTTGTTGTAATTGACAAAAAGACAACTTAGAAAAGAGCAAAAAAATATTTCTAATTCGAGTAAAAATCCATCGTTCTATTGCCTATTGACTGTTCCCTTTGAATAAGCAGAATCTTAATTGATTTAATGAGGTACATTTGACTTGTGCCTTCTGTTTTAAAACCAACAACTTTGCATCTTAGGGATTTGAGAACCGCTATAATAATTTTGCGATCGCAGTATAGTCAAAAGACCTTACTGCGGAAATTCTGTTCTTCGATTTCATTGCCAGAAACTCATATTGGAGTAAGATTTTGTTGATGAGATGACTCAAAACCCAACCATCAAGTATAATTGTGACTTGCCGTTATCTCTGTCATAGGTAATGAGAACGCCCAAATATTTGCGTCGGACAAAAATCGTTGCCACTGTTGGCCCCGCTACTCTTAAACCAGATGTATTACGCTCACTTATCAAAGCTGGTGCTACTACACTGAGACTTAACTTTTCCCATGGTACTCAAAAGGATCATCAAAAAGCTATTCGGTTGATTCGACAGACAGCATTTGAACTAAATCAGCCAGTAGGAATTCTTCAAGATTTGCAAGGACCCAAAATTCGATTAGGGAAATTTGCCTGTGGTAAGATTTCTTTGCAAAAAGGAGACTGCTTCATTCTTACTAGTCGTCCTGTTGAATGTAATCAAGAAATTAGCTATGTAACTTATAATAACCTGGCAGCAGAAGTGCCAGAAGGAGCAACTATTCTTCTTGATGATGGCAAAGTGGAAATGGTAGTGGAAAAAATAGACTATCAAAGTGAAAATTTGCATTGTCGAGTAGTTGTAGGTGGGGTTCTTTCTAGCAGCAAAGGAGTAAACTTCCCTGGAGTTTATCTTTCCATCAAAGCACTAACAGAAAAAGACCGCGAAGACTTGATTTTTGGGTTAGATCAAGGAGTAGATTGGGTAGCTCTTAGTTTTGTCCGCAATCCCCAAGATATTTTAGAAATTAAGGATTTAATTGCTAGTGCGGGTAAATCTGTTCCTGTTATTGCCAAAATTGAAAAACACGAAGCGATCGAGCAGATGGATGCTATTCTTTCTTTGTGTGATGGGGTCATGGTTGCCAGAGGAGACTTGGGAGTAGAATTACCTGCTGAAGATGTTCCTATTTTGCAAAAAAGGTTAATTGCTACAGCCAATAAACTAGGTATTCCTGTTATTACTGCTACCCAGATGTTGGATAGCATGTTCAATAATCCTCGACCAACTCGCGCTGAAGTATCTGATGTAGCTAATGCTATTCTTGATGGTACAGACGCAGTAATGCTATCTAACGAAACTGCCGTAGGAAATTATCCTGTAGAAGCAGTGGAAACTATGGCAAAAATAGCTCAACGCATTGAAGGTGAGCAAAAGCGGATAGCACCCGATCCAAATATTAAGAAATGGTCTATTCCCAATGCTATCTCCGCAGCCGTTGGTCAAATTGCTGAACAGCTAGAAGCAGCAGCGATTATGACCTTAACTAAAACTGGTTCTACTGCTCGTAATGTCTCCAAATTTCGACCTAAAACACCAATTTTAGCTATTACTCCTCATGTCCATGTATCAAGAAGATTACAGCTAGTTTGGGGGGTTAAACCTTTATTGGTACTAGACTTACCTTCTGCTACCCAAACTTTCCAAGCTGCAATTAATGTTGCTCAAGAAAAGAATTGGCTTGATGCTGGAGATTTAGTTGTAATGACAGCGGGAACGCTTCAAGGTGTTTCTGGCTCGACAGATCTAATTAAAGTCGAATTAGTACAAGCTGTTTTAGGTCAAGGTACAGGTATTGGTCAGGATTCAGTGAGTGGTAGAGCAAGAATAGCTAATAACCCCAGAGATATCAAAGATTTCAATCGAGGAGAAATTCTGGTTACTGCTTCTACAAACGCAGGATTTGTAGATATAATTCGCCAAGCAGCAGGAATAATCACAGAAGAAGATAGTCTGACTAGCCATGCAGCTATTCTGGGCTTGCGATTAGGAATACCGGTAATCGTTGGCTTTAAACAGGCAACTCAGACTATCAGAGAAGGAGCAATAGTAACCCTGGATGCTAAAAGAGGAATCGTTTATTCTGGAACTATGAGTAGCAATATTAAAAATCACTCAGAATTAAAGTTACCAATACCTTAAAACCTCAATCTATCAGTAATTACTAGGATAATCAATATGGTTTCTCAACAAAGCAGTTGTAATATGGGTGCAATACTTGGCTTGGGTCGCAGTGGCACCACTTGGTTAGGCGCGATCGTCGCCAGTCATCCAGATATCTTGTATCGTTTCGAGCCATTTCACCGACTACAAAAAACTCAATCTCATATTAAGGAGATGTATGAATTAACTAGGTCGGACTCTTTCTCTGCCCAAGATGTATCTCGTATATATAATTGTTTATTGCCTGCCTATCCAGAATCGGAAAAACCACCCTTTTTCTCGAAAAACTTTCCTGCAAGATTATCTTTTGGTAAGTCTTTTTTATGGCCACTAGCTAGAAAAAATCAGTTTATGTCTCCTATTTTTCGCTCTTTATATACTCCTAAAGGAAAACCATTTCTGGTTTTTAAAGAGGTAGATTATTCGGATATGGTGGTCAAGTTTTTGGCAGAGACAGATATACCCGTTGTCTATATAGTACGGCATCCCTGTGCAGTCACATCTTCAATTATAAGGGGTCAGAAAAATTCTTTGATGCCTATGCCTAAAGACAGACTTGTCGTGCTGAAAAGAGTAATGTCGATACACGAGCCCAAGCTAGCTGAGATTTATCTCCATAAATTAGAGGAATTGACCATATCTGAGCAGGAAGCGTTATATTGGTTAGTCCAAACTGGACGAGCATTACGAGCCTGTCAGAAGTCTCCCAACGGATTAATTGTGATTTATGAAGAGTTAACTGAACGTCCTTTAGAAATTGCTCAGCAGGTTTTTCAGCATTTCAAGCTAAAAATGCCAGAAGAATCTGTTGCTTTTATCGAGGAGAGTAGCAACAAATCCTTAACATCAGCGATTAAGCGAGGAGAAGTAAATATGAACCAATACTTCACAATTTTTAGAGATCCTAAAGCTGCTCGCGAGCGCTGGAAAGAGGAGATGTCTGAAGAAGATCAAATGCGAGTAATGCAAATTGTTAAAGATAGTCCAGAATTCGCTCTCGGTGCAGAGAAAGGTTTCTGGGCTTAAAACTTACTTTAATTAGGAGTTAATACTCATGCTTAACTTCTCTACGAGTTAAGCAAAACAAAATTAACCAAACAAAAATTAGCCTTAAAGAATCAGAAATCAAGGTAGCTATAGCAGCACCTTTCCAGCCATATTCAGGGATTAACCAGAAATTTAATCCTATATTGAGTAATGCGGAAGCAACTTGGACTGCACTGCGAGCTTTTTGATGTCCTGCTCCCATTAAGGTATTGGCTGCAAGATGTTGAAAAGCAGCGATCGCAGGCAGAGGAGCTAACCAGCGTAAAGCCTCGACTGAGTTGCGATATTCTTCTCCTAAAATAGTCGGTAACAAAGGAGCTAAAATTAAATACCCCAGTAAACTAACAACTCCATAAAGACCTAATGCAGGTAACAATCTTTTAGCAAAACCTAAACTACTTTTAATTCCTGATGCGCCATGTTTAAAAAATCTGGTGTAGGAAGCCCCAAAAATAGATACCAGTAAAATATTTCCTACATCAATAAAGCGATAAGCAGAACCATAAATACCTGTAGCTGTTAGAGTTGACAGACTAGCAAGCATAGTTTTGTCTAAATTTGAGTTAATGTTGTTGGCAGATGCACTAATGGAAAAATAAATTCCTTCTTTAACAATAGGCTTGAGTTTTGATATTACGGGTTGAGGATAACCAATCAGCCTAGTAACGGTAAAAACTGAAATTCCACTAACCATTGCAGAGCTAATGAGAAACAAATCAGCCCAGGTATTTACAGTTGGCTGAGGAAAAAATATTACTAAACACATCGCTGCCATTAATTTGATGCAAGTGTCTAATATTCCTAATTGTGCTGCTTTTTTAACTTTATATACTGACATTAGAGCTTTGACACTAGCATCAGAAAACGATAAAAAGATGAAGTTGGCTGTCAAAATTAGTAATATACTCAACCAAGAAATATTGTTGGAAAAAATCAGGGGAGATAACAATAGTAAAACGGCTGTCAAAAAAGCTCCATTAAGGAAGATAGCTAGTAAAGTATTTCCCCAATACATACCAAATAAACTTTTGTTAGTTGATACATATTTAATCAAGATATGCTCACTACCTAAAGCAACAAACGGACGAACAAGCGTTCCTAGCGCAGTAACACTAATAAAAGACCCATAGTTTTCTGCGCCTAGAGTACGAGCAATAATAATAAAAGACCCTGCTTGCATTAATACTCTAAATACTTTAGCTATTAACATCCATAAAGTATCTCGTGCTAAATCCTTACGAAACAGACCTGATATCTTAGATTTAATTGTTGATAAATTCATTAGCTTAGACTAATAATAAATAAGCAAGTTAAAAAAAGATCGAATAAAGAGAAACATAGAAGAAAAGAAAAAATAAAAAATAAATCCAAATAAATTTTCTTTCTGTCATAAAATATGAACTATTTAGAAGGTTACGTCAAGGAATTACTAAGATTTTGATTAGGAAAAATACATGATAATATCTTTAAATTGAGCAATGGTATCATAGAAACTAAAAATACTTAATTTCAGAAAAATTGTTTGTCAAAATGAATATGCTTACAAGAGGGTAGGGGATGATAACATCAGAGTCTTCAGTAGTTAGATGGGGTATTTTAGGAACAGGGAAAGTTGCGCAAGATTTCGCTGCCAATTTAGCTAAAGTACCAGGGGCAGTTAAACAGGCAGTTATTTCCAAGCACCCCCAAAACGCGAGTAATTTCTCTCGTAGGTTTGGCGTTATAAATACCTATCAGACACTTCCAGAATTTTTCCAAGACCCTACAATCGATGTTGTCTATATTGCAACACCCACTTCTCTACATCACAAACATTGTCTTTTGGCGCTAGAACATGGAAAAGCCGTTCTTTGTGAAAAACCTTTTACTCTAAGTTGGGAAGAAGCACAGTCAGTAATAGAAACTAGCCGTGCTAAAGGTTTATTTTGCATGGAAGCCATGTGGCTACGTTTTAATCCTTTAATTCAAAAGTGTAAATCTTTGATTTCACAAGGAACAATTGGTGATATTTGTTCATTGAACCTAGAAATTGGCTATTGTAAAGATCTGTCTCAATTGGGTAACCCCGAACAAGGACGGGGTGCAATGCATCTTTTTGGTTGTTATGGACTTTCTCTTGCTTTTTTTCTCTTTGGTGAACCACAAAATTACCAGTGTGAAATTATTAAAAATGAATCTGGCGTCGATCTTACGGTTGCTATCTTGCTACGTTATCCTAATCACACTGTTTCTATAACCGCAGGAATTAAAGGAACTCACTCCAATGAAGTTCATATTGTTGGTTCGGAAGGAAGTATTCATATTCCTTCTCCATTCATTGATGCTACTAATCTACATGTATTAGGCAATAGTAGCCATCAAAAGAATTTGAGCCAACGCCTAAACAATAGACTTATAAGAGTCACTCATCCATTAAAAGAATTGTTTTCCTTTAATTCTCAATTTAAAGGTAGTGGATTACGTGGCGAAGCAGAGGAAACCATGCGCTGCTTACATCAAGGTTTGCCAGAAAGCCAGTTAATGTCTCTTCAAGAATCCTTGCTAATTCATCGCTTATTAGATGAAATTAGACAGTCATAGCAGTACTTTCTACAAGAGAAATCTATCATCGATCGAGTCACCGTTACACCGCCCTTCGGGTTCAACATCGGCAAGCGTTCTGACCTCTGAAGGCGACGTGGAGAACCAGCCCAACGAAAGTGCCTCACTATGAGTGACTCGTTCAACAACGCTCACCAAGACAAGACGCTGCCAAAATTGACTGGCGTTCCCCAGTCAATTTTGGCTAAAAAAGTGGTTTAATGGGGTGAAATTCACTGCTAATTACTCTTTGGTAATTGAAACGTTCTGGATATTGTAAAGCCTCAATTAGTTCAAAAATATGCAGTCCAAGTTCACCAGAAAGTCGATGGGGTTGATTCTTCTCAATGGAATCCTTCATATCTTGGGGACCTCGGAAAAAATCTACTGGTTTTCGGGATGCTGCCATAGCAAAGTCTTTGCCTTTAAACATAGGATATTGCTGGTAGAGTAACCAGTTATCTACTGGAATAGGAAGATAATTTCCTAAGAACTGAAGTTTCGACTGTGCAAGATTAAGCCCCCGTTCAATCAGATTTTGATTTCCTTTCGACGGATATTTACGAATAAACACTGGTTCGCGATCATTACGCAGAAAACGAACGAAGATTACACCATCGTCACCGATAACTGTTAATGATTTATCTCTTGGTGCCACCAAACCTGTTGTTACTTTTGCTACAACACCGTCGTCGTACTCAATACAACCTACGGAAAAGTCAGGAGCCATCTCTTTGACCGGAATACCTTTATCAGAAAGCTGACAGGAGGAAAAAGCAGTGACTTTACGAGCCGGCCCAAAAAATGCTGCAAGCCAAGTTAAAAAATATCCAGCGTGTTCATAAGTGCAGCCGACTTCAAATTCATCCTGTGCAGGCCAAGGAGCTCCAGACTCAGATTTCCATAACCAAGGTTTCATACGCGGAGCAATCATACCATCATCGTAGTTGGCATAGACAAGACGCACCTTACCGATTACACCTTCCACAATTGCTTTCCAGACAGTTTGAGCAGTATCACTCAACACACTACAGGGGGCGCAACCAATACGAACTTGATTTGTTTGAGCCAATTCTAGCAAAGCTTGGGTTTGTGAAATGTCCATTCCCAAGGGTTTTTCCGTATATAAATGTTTTTTGGACTTAAGAACAGCAGCAGAGACTTCAAAGTGACTGTCGGGGTTGGTAAGATTAAGTACCATTTCCACTTCTGAATCTTCGACAACAGCTTCTAACGAAGGATAAGAGTTTAGGGAATAATATTGGCAAAATCGATCGCGACGCTGAAGATTACGATCGAACACTCCTTGAATAACAAAATCTGGATGGGAGCGGATATTATTGACATAAAAGTCAGCAACGTATCCACAACCGACAATAGCAATTTTCATAGGGCTGATAGATTAAGTAATATTTTGACAGAGAAAACAGGTCACTGCTGGCTCGGTTGTTAAAAAGTGAAGTAATGGTGACCTTTGACTAAGCTGTATCTTAGCTTAGTCAAAATATTTTGAGGAAAATTAGCAACGGTTACAATAAGAGTTTGCCATCGAAATAGTCAGGAATTGGCGCACCCATTAAGTTTAAAATTGTAGGAGCTAAATCCACTGCTTCACCATTTGGTAAATCAGAACCCGCAGCTATTCCTTCTCCTTTTGCCATCAAAAATCCTTGGCTTTTATGACCTCCGGCTCGGCAATGGGTTAAAGGGCCAATGCGCCCAAGATCGGGACTATCTACAACATCAGTCATTGGCTCATTCCACAACACTACTAGATCGGATTCTGGTAGTTTAGGATCATCTTCTAAAGCAGAATTGCGAGTTTTCACAACTTTTTTAACCACTGGTTTTCCTGTTCGACCATCCCGTAGACGATACATGATTTCGATAATTTCGTCACATAAAGCATCATATTCAGAGGCATCAACAATACCGTCTTTTTCTCGACCTTTCAGGTTTATACGGACATGTCCGTTAGTAAACCCAGGTAAAGCAAAAGCTTTCATTTCTGGCCATAAATCCCAGTACCACATTACAGGCATCCATCCCATAGCCAATTCTCTCTCGATCGGTTCATCATTAATGCTGTAGGGAGAGATCAAACCATGTTTTTTGCCTCGAAGGAATTTTTTGTGAGTCCAGGTATTGAAGAGCTTTTTGAGGGGATTAGGCTCATCCATTTGACTCCAAATTTCTCCTGCCCAGGAATTCCGAATAGGGTTAGTTACTATTGATCCAGGAGTAGTTCCCACTTGACCAGAAGTAAGAGCTACTTTACCCTTAAAACTCAATCGATAAAGTAATTCTGGCAAAATTGCCATACTAAGCAGATCGGTAAAATTGGCTGCCATACCATGCACAGCAAAGCATAGTACAGAAGCATCTTCAGGAACTTCTGTTAAGATTTCGCCGATCGCTCTATCTATGTTCCGATAAACGGCTAACATTGGGTCTGGTTTAGTACCATTTTTGCTGAGATGTTTATAGAGAACATGATCTGGCTGACTGTAGTTATACAGATCGTGACCAACAGTATGAGTTTCTCCAAAAACCATCAAGAACAAATCCCAAGCTTCTCGTTTGATCAAATCACGAGCAATCTGAGAATGACCACTTACACTTGTCTCCAGTGCTTGTTGAATCCATTGAACGTAGTTTTTTTGCCACCAAAGTCCATTATCATTATGCAGAACTGGATTTTTACCATATTTTTCGATAATAGCAGGAAATATTTCAGGAGGATGAGAATTACTCACTGTATAAGGATAATGTCCTCCCCAACCCAAAACTTGCAAACCATTAACTCGATCTGAAAGAGTTGTTACTGGTAGATCAAAAACACCGACTTTATATTCTTCTCCTAAGGCGTAAAAAGGAGAATATTCGTGATAGTCGTAACCACCCTTAACAATATCGCAGCCTATTTCGTAATTATCAGGGTTATAAGTATAGGTATCCCAATAGCCAGTCTTATCTGCACGACAGCCTGTAGAAAAAGTTACCCATAAAGGCTCTGTGGTCGAGTACTCTATCGGTACGCCACAATAATTAACGGTGTTATCAAGACGACCATAGGTTCCTTGTTGAGCGATTTTACTAAGATTAGGCAGATAGCCTTCAGACATCCATTGTTCAATTAGCCTCGGTTCAGCAGCATCTAAACCGATAGCTATAACTGGTTTGTTCATTAGTTTAATAGTTTTTGATAGTTGGAATCTGTAAATATAGATTTTGTGTTCTTTTAAACTATGGCAATTACCATTATCTGCATACTGTCATCAAGAATTGCGATCTTTAGTTGTTTGTTTGGCAGGATAATAGTTTTTAATATGAATGTGAGTTACTTAATTTCTACATAACACCTAGGTTTGAAAAATATTTTTTTGCTTACTCTCTTCAGTATTCCCAAAATAAGATTTTAAGCGTCGCTTAATTATCTTAGGTATTTGAGAACTCACATGCTGGAAAAACTTAGGATTGGTAGTCATTGCTATTACAGCAGTTGAAACGTTCCCTTGTTTGAGTGGTTCTACAACTCGATAATAATCTAGCCATCTTTGGCTTTCACTTTGATGAAGCAACAAGGCTTGATTAACTTGAGGATTTTTGTCGAGATAGTCTTTATTTGCTAAAAAATCATTAATACTTTGACATTGATCCTCAAGACGCTTAATTTTATTGCCAGAAACAAGAGAGTCAGGACGAGCGCAATAAAAATAATAGGGTTCGGGAACTAGGAAAAAAGCTGCCCCATATAAGAAACAATCCATATAAAACCAAAAATCTTCACCGATTTTGAGTGTTTCGCTATATTCAATGTTGTGTTTGAGAAGAAAATCTCTTCTAAGTAGGGGTTTGCTAAAACCTAAACGTAATCCCCCTTTCCCTTCAATATTCGAGCGAACAAAATCAGCAGCACTAATTGCTGTGATAGAAGATATTTTTTGCCCGCTCTCACCAATCATTGTTCCCCAAGGAGAACTCGCACCATATTCAATTAAATTTAAGTCATCAACTACCAGGTCAGCATTCTTCTGTTGAGCTACTTGAACTAGTCTTTCTAGTCTTTCTGGTGCATACCAATCATCGGAATCCAACACCGCAACCCATGTACCTTTTGCTGCTCTAATAGCTCGATTACGTGCGCCTCCTGGCCCCAGATTTTTTGAATTGATTAATAATCTGACACGAGGATCGTCAAAACTTTGAACTACTTTGATCGTATTATCTCTAGAACAATCATCTACTACAACAACTTCTAGGTTTTTCAAAGTTTGGGATAAAGCAGAGTCGATCGCCTTATGTATATATTTTTCTGTATTATAAGCAGGTACAATTACCGATACTGCTATATCCATTTAGTTTGTCTCCTGAGATAAAGTTGCTAATGATTGCAATAAAGGCTTGCCATCGAAATAGTTAGGAATTGTCGCGCCCATGAGGTTTAGTATAGTAGCTCCAATATCTACCGCTCTTCCTGTTGATAAGTTGGAATTTGGTGCAATACCTTGCCCTTTAGCTAGTAAAAATCCGTTTTCTCGATGACCCCCAGGACGATTGTAGGTAACCGGTCCAATGCGACCAACATCAGGACTATCTACTAGATCGGTAGGTATATCCTGCCAGATAACAATTAAGTCGGGATCTGGTAGTTTAGGATCATCATCTAAAGGAGATTTACGAGTTCTTACTACTTGTTTCACTAGAGATTGCTTGCTTCTGCCATCTATCAAACGATATAAAACTTCGGTAATTTCATTACACAAAGCATCATATTCTGACGGTTCAACAATTCCATTGCGATCGCGTCCTTTCAGATTTATACGAATGTGACCATCAGCAAATCCAGGCAGAGCGAAAGCTTTCATTTCTGACCACAGAGAAGAATACCACAAAGCAGGCATCCAACTTAATTCGACTTTTTTATCCATCAGAGGGTAAGGAGAAAGTAAACCGTGTTTGGAACCGCTTAAAAACTTTTTATGAGTCCAAGTATGCCAAAGTTTCTTGAGCGGATTAGGCTCATAAATTTGTCGCCATACTTCTGCCGACCAACCATTTCTAATATTTCTGGTAATTAGGGGGGGTGCTGGCTGATTAATATCTCCGTAACCCAAAGCAGCTTTACCAGGAAAATTAAAGCGATATATTACTTCTGGTAGAAGCATCATACTCAGTAAATCAGTCAGGTTAGCTCCCATACCATGAACTGCAAATAAGACAACAGATGCATTTTCTGGAGCTATCGCAAGAATTTTACCTATAGCCTGGTCTACTTGTTGAAAACCTTTGAGCATCGGATCTCCCAAAGTATCGATTTTATTGGTATAGGGGTAAAGAGGATGATCTGGCTGACTGAGATTATATAGATCGTGACCTAGGGTATGAGTTTCCCCAAAACCAGTAATAAACAAATCCCAATCATCTTTTTGTAGGAGATCGCAACAAACTTGAGTGCGAGTAGCAACACTCTTTTCAACTGACTGAGTTACCCAATTAAAATACTCTTTGTCCCACCAAATACCATTATCCTTACGATATACAGGGTTTTCTCCATATTGTTCAATTATGCTAGACAAAAGCTCTTTAGGCTCAGAATCACTAGGATGGAAGGGATGATGTCCTCCCCAACCAGTAATTTGAATTCCATTCACTCCTGGACAAACCCTAGTTACCGGGATATCGAAAGCAGCTACTTTATAATCATCTCCAAGAGCATAAAAAGGCTTATATTCCTGATAGTCATAGCCTCCATATACTGAATCACAACCAACTTGGTAGGTTTTGGGATCATAAGTGATTGTGTCCCAAAACCCAGTTTTATGGGGTAGGCATCCCGTTGCCATCATTACCCACAGAGGTTCTGTAGAAGAAAACTCTGCTAAACCACCTTGATAGTTGACAGAATTATGAAGACGACCGTAAATACCTTGCTGCTTAATTTTACTGAGATTAGGCAGATGACCTTCAGACATCCATTGTTCAACTAGTTTGGGTTCAGCAGCATCTAAGCCAATAGCTATAACCTGTTTTTTCATTAATTTAATAGTTTTAGTTGATTGTAATTTAGTATATTTACGGAGATTTATATATCTTTAATAACAATTCTCGAAAAGAATACTATTTATAACCTCAATCCGAGCAATTTAATTTTTCCCTAAGTTCAAAGTAATTTGTTTTTACATCATGCTCAAGTTTGAAAGATATTTTTTTGATTGCTATTGTGAGAATTTCTCAAGTATGACTTTAAACGTCGTCTAATTATCTTGGGAATTTGAGAACTTAAATGGTTCAAAAACATAGGGCTTCTAAGCATATTTATCAAAGCCGTTGATAATTTCCCTTGTTTGATTGGTTCAACTACTTGATAGTAATCTAACCATTTTTTAGTTTCTCTCATCTTGGTTAATAAAGCAGTTAGAACCTGAGGATTAATATCGAGATAATCTCGATGTTTAAGGAAATCCTGAGTTGCTCTAAATTCATCTTCTAGACGTTTAATTTTATTACTAGAGACTAAAGAACCAGGACGAGCAAGGTAAAAATAGTAGGGTTCAGGGACTAAAACAAAAGTCGCTCCGTGCAAAAAGCACTCCATATCAATCCAAAAGTCTTGGGTTACTTTTATAGTTTCGTCATACTCGATTTTATTTTTAACTAAAAAATCTCTTCTAAATAGAGGTTTGCTAAAACCTAAACGTAATCCCCCTTTTCCTTCAATACTAGAATGGACAAAATCAGCAGCACTAATGGAAGTAATAGAAGATATATTTTGCCCGCTTTCACCAATCATTGTTCCCCAAGGAAAACTAGCACCATCTTCAATTAGATGTAAATCATCAACTACCAAGTCGGCATTTTTCTGTTGACCGACTTGAACTAGTCTTTCTAGTCTTTCTGGTGCATACCAATCATCAGCATCTAGCACCGCAACCCAGGCTCCTTTAGCTGCTCTGAGAGCGCGATTTCGTGCGCCACCTGCCCCTAGATTTTTTGAGTTGAGTAATAATCTGACACGAGGATCATCAAAACTTTGAACTACTTTAACTGTATTGTCTGTAGAGCAATCATCTACCACAATAACTTCTAGATTGTCCAAGGTTTGGGATAAAGCAGAGGCGATCGCCTTATGTATATATCTTTCTGTATTATAAGCAGGTATAATCACAGAAACTTCTACTTCTCTACTCATTTGATCTATCTATTCTCCTTCCATTTGTTGATATAGCTTTGATTGGTATTGTTAAGTCAATAGCTTGAATCAATCAGTGCAAAAATTATATTGCATTAATTTATTTGACTTTATCAGTAAAATTACGTAAATTCCAACTAAACAATTGCTGCTTCAGGAGAATTATCAAGATAACTTTGTCCACGAGCAAAATAACTTTTAGCATATCTGGCGTGATAAGAATAGCGTTCAAATTCTTTCCGCTGGACTCCATTGATCACCATACCCAGAACTTTTTTGTCGACAGTAGCCAAAGTTTCAGTTGCTAAAATTGCACTTTCATGTTCTGCTACTCCTGGTCGGCTGACAAATAAAATTCCTTCTGTCATTTTGCTGAGAGTGAGGACATCTGCGGTAACAGGTAAAGGAGGTGCATCTATCAAGATTAAGTCATATTCTTGTTGCGCTTGAGTTATCAAATTACTCATCTCTGGAGAATCTAGTAAAGCTAGAGGGTTTGGAGGTATAACTCCTGAGGTTAAGACATCCAATTTTTCCATGGGTTGAGATACTACCTGGTCGATGTTCGTTTTTTGAGTCAGAACATCTTTTAATCCCATTTGATTATCTAGTTGCCATAGCTTATGCTGAGAAGGCTTTCTCAAATCTCCATCAATTAGCAAAACTCGACGACCCATCTGAGCAATAGCAGCAGCTAAGTTAGCTGATACTGTTGATTTTCCTTCTCCAGGAACGGAACTAGTTACTAAGATAACTTGAGGCTGTTTATAAGAATTAATAAATTTTAGATTTACTTGGATCATGCGATAGAGTTCGCTACTCAAAGAATCTGGTTGTCTTTGGACAATTACACCCAAGTTATTTTCCGCAGATTCTTCAGGAATAATACCCAAGACACTATAAGCAAACTTTTCTTTAATTTCAGGAACATTTTTGATAGTACGGTCTTGCATTTCCAAAAAGATTACGGAGAGATTAGAAAATAACAGACCAAGTAAAACCCCTAGGACTATTAATCCTAACTGACCAGAACTACCTTTTTCTGGAGATTGAGCGAGTTCGATAATTTTAGCGTTTACAGTTTGTAAATTTTCAGCTAGTTGTACTTCTTGCAAACTTCCTAGCAGTGTTTCATAGGTTGTTTGTGCAGCAGTTACCTGACGCACAAGGTCTTTTTCTTTTTGTTCTAGTCTAGGTAATTGTTTTGCTCTGCCTAGATAAACTTGTTGGGATTGATAAAGAGAAGCTAATTGTCTTTGCAGACTTAGTTTTTCAATTTCTAAAGAAATAAATTTTTCTAGTTGGCTTTCTCTGTTGTTGTTGTTTCTAAGTAAGCCATCATTGATTTTTACTCCTGAGCCTACTCTTTGTCTAACTAGCTGTCGCAATTTTTGATTTAGGTCTGCTTTTTTTTCTTTTAGACCAATAATACTGGGATGATTATCACGAAATCTTTGCCGTTCTTGAGCAAGTTCTGATTCGGTATTACTTAATTCCCTAAAAATACCTTCAACTACAGGAGAGTTACCTAGCTGATTAGCAGAAATTGCTTGTTTGAGGGTTAAACCAAGCTGATTTTGTAAAGTATTAGCTTGCGCTTGAACTCCTTTAAACTTAGAGCCTGTAGTAGCCAGTTGTTGATTAATAGTGCTTAATTCTCTAACTAAGGTTTCTCTTTCCTGAGTTAGATCAACTATATTATTTGCTTCTTTGAATTGTCGTAATTGCGATTCTGCTCGTAAAGCTTTGGTTTCTACCTGAGGAATTTGATCGCTAATGAATTCTCTTGCTCCACTAGTTTCTTCCTGATTACCACTAATTTGCTTGGCTATGTAGATATTCATTAGGGTATTGACTATGTCAGCAGCAGTAACAGGGTCTGAATTGTTATAAGCTATTTTAATTACATCGCTTCCACCAATAATCTTTACTTCTAAATTTTTTTCTAGATCTTGTGGATTAAGAGGTTCACCCTCTTCATTTTCTAGCTTAAGTTGGTCGATAGTTTCCTGCAAGATGGGATTAGAAGTAATGACCTCAATTTCAGTACTTAAAGGGGTTTGATTGTTTAATAAAGGTTTTAATTCTCCTACACCTTCCCCGATATTAGCCAAAGAGGAAGTATTGTTTTCTCTAAAGAGTAATTTGCCTTCAGCCTGGTAGGTTATTTTGAGCAGAGTACTCAAAGCTGTAGTTGCTCCCACCGTTAATAAGAATATAAATAAAGCTGGTTTCCAGCGACGTTTTAATTTTTGGAAGTAACTAGTAAAATCTAAATCTAACGATTCTCTTACTTCTATATTATTGTTAGATGAAGATACATTATTTTGCTTTATACCGCGATCGATCGGCACTAAATTAGACATAGCTTTTACTGTTTTAATTTTTACTTTATTTATTTATCTACTTAAAATATTCCCCTTTACACTAATTTATAAGCGATAAAATGTGCAATTAACTTAAAGTTTTAGTAAAGTTGCTAACCCAAAAGATTAAAATTCTGAGAAGTAATAATGATTGAGGCTAGTTGATAATTGGTATTGTTTTATATTTCTAAGACTTATTGCCAATATCTTATAAGTAAATATGTCATGTAGCTATTTTTATTTTCTATATTTATACTTATTTTTACTCTTCTATAAATGATAGAATTATCTATAACTACGCATACTATTATTAGAAGTAACTAAGCGTATTTGACTAGAATTAGGAATAAGACAAATCCAACCCAAGTCCTGTAGACGATGAATTAAATTAGATATTGTCACTCCCAATTCATCTGCTAAGGAATATAAATGAGACCAGTTAGTTAAATCCTTTCCTTGGCTAAGTTGAACCAATATGTACTGAGGCATCAATAAACATCCGGCAAAGTATTGTGCTTGCCATTCAATTCCTGCTAAATGTTTGGTACTACGACATAATAATGATTGAACTTGAATATTAAGACCTTTATTTTGTAGTCTGATGTGACGTTCTACTTGTTCAACATCAATATGTAGTACCCAATGACCTATTTCATGAGCGATAGTTGACTCTCCAAATCCTCCCTGAAGTTGAGGAATGTTGTCGTTGATTTCAATTAGATGTTCTAGGGGCAAAATTCTAGCAGCTATTTGTCCTTGGTCATCATCAGCAATAGTATCCCAAACAACGTCTAGTCCCAAAAATTCGGCAATCCTACTAGCATCTAAAGGATAACTAGGAATATATTTGGGTGTATGCTGCATTTTGACTAAAATTTCTAAAGCAATAGCCTCAATCTCAACTTTAGAAATAAAACGAAATGGACGAAAAATGGCGAATAAGGACATAGTCAAAGTTCAGAAGATTGACTGTCTGCAGCAATTGCTTCTTGAAATACTCTTTGGGCAAATTCTGGATTTTCGCCCATCCGTCTAAATAAAGTGGGCATATTCTTGTAGTGTTGTTTGAGTAATTGTTCCTGAGCTTGAGGAATACGTCCTGCCAAAAATATTAACTCTTCTTCATTCAAACTAAGGTGACGTGCCAAGGAACGGATTACTTCTTCTTTGGGGGCATAATCTGCTCTATTATTTTCTAGTTTAGATAAGTAGGTAAAATCTAATTTCAACAGTTTGGCTAATTCCCTTTGGCTATAGCCTTTATTTTTTCTGGCTTGGCGAATTAGTTTACCAAAATTTTGAGCCACTTGATCTATCCTCCAATTTAATCTCGATCTTATTTTAGTTTGAATAAAAATTCAACTTAGGTATTTACTTAGCTCAATTTCTAAGTGCTGAGAGAAAGTTGCCAGTATCAATTGAGAAAATAGCTTGACGCTCCTATGATTACAGATAAAATAGTCTTGACATAATAGACCTATCTTGATGCTAGTCAGGAGTTAGATTTTAGCTTATTAAAGCTATTAGCATTGCTAGTGCAAGGGTTATCTGCTAAAAAGATATTTTGTGCGATCGCTCTTACTTTTTGCTAGTTCTCCCAAAACTTATGATTGTTTCTGAACTTTGTATTTATCCACTCAAATCTTGTCAAGGAATCACCCTTGCACAAGCAGAAGTAACTTCAAAGGGATTTGCCCAGGATCGAGAATTTATGTTGGTTACTCAAAAAGGAAAATTTCTGACTCAAAGACAATTTCCTCAATTAGCCAAAGTTCAAGTACACATATCTGATGAACAAGTATCCCTATCGTCGTTAGATAGTCAGGTACAACCTTTAACTTTCCAGCCAACACTGGCAGGAAGAGAAATAGAAGTAGAAATCTGGCTCGATCGCACTATCGCGATCGATCAAGGAGATGAAGTAGCAGAATGGTTCCACACTTTTTTAGAATTAGATAGTCAAAAGAAATGCCGACTTGTCAGACAATCTCCCCAACATATTCGTCCAATCAATCGAAAATATGCAACTCAAGCCCAGGAACCAGTCAGTTTTGCCGATAGTCATCCTTATCTATTAACAGGGACAGCTTCTCTAGATGAACTTAATCATCGCATCAGAGATATGGAGACATCCCACTTTCGCCCGGTTCCGATGAATCAGTTCAGACCTAATATTGTTGTAGAGACTGAACATTCTTTTGTGGAAGGGAATTGGAAATCTATTCAAATTGGCACAGTTAGGTTTATCTTGGTTAAGCCTTGTAGTCGCTGTATTATTACAACAACTAATCAATACACTGGCATAACTAATTCTCTAAGAGAACCTCTAAGAACTCTAGGTACTTTCCGCCAATTTGGAGAACAAGGGGTATTATTTGGCGAATACATGATTCCTCAAAACCTGGGCATAATTCGAGTAGGTGACAGAGTAAAAGTTTTAGAAGTTCGGGGAGAAAATATTCGATAGCTTCTCCCAAACTTTTCAGTAAAAAAAAACTTACAGCTAACAGCTATACTTCAAGCCTCAGTAACTGCTGACTCTGTTGGCTGTACTTGTTGTTCTTCTGCTTCTACTTCAATTGTTTCGGCAGTTATAGAAGGTTGTTTTTTCAGTTTGATAGTTAAATAACGGATTACCTCCTCTTCTAAGCGCATAGCTCTTTCTAGAGTTGCTATTTGCGTGCCATCAGCCTGATAATTCATTTGTATGTAAATACCATCTAAATATTTTTTGATGGGATAAGCTAATCTTCTCTTCCCACGATTTTGGATTTGAATATTTTCAGCACCGCGATCGCTCAAAAAAGTTTGGTACTTTTGGATGGCATTTCCTACTTGTTCCTCTGACAAGTCAGGGCGTAGGATATACATCATTTCATAGTTGTTGCTCATAAAAATATTCTCCTTGTGGACTATTTTGGCTTCTAAAATCGCTCTAACTCGTCCAACTATTAGTTGAGAGTTTTAAACCTAAACTTTAGAAGCAAGGGATTACTATCTTACTATCTCTCTGAAAAGAAAAGCTAGTACTTAATAGCTTGAATTTTTTGATGGCATCTGTTATCTTCGTTTCGTTATGGCACAACGTTATGTAAGAGTAAAAACAACTCAGGGACAAATTTACTACGGTTTGCTTCAACCTAACCGTAATGTTGTTGTCTTTGATGCTCCTCCTTGGTTGGGAGGCCAGACAACAGAATTGGAGTTAGAATTAGACGAGTATCAACTTCTTGCGCCTTGTGCTCCCTCCAAAATTGTGGCTGTAGGCAAAAATTACGCTAGTCATGCTGAGGAGATGGGTACTCCCCTACCTAAACAACCACTTTTGTTTCTCAAACCAACGACAGCTATTATTGCTGATAATGAGTCTATTTACTATCCTGCCCAATCTAAACGGGTTGATTATGAAGGAGAATTAGCTTTAGTAATAGGCGATCGCTGTCGTAATTTAACTCCTGAGCAAACTCGCAAGGTTATTTTTGGCTACACTATCGCTAATGACGTTACTGCTAGAGATTTACAACTTAAAGATGGACAGTGGACTAGAGCTAAAGGATTTGATACTTTTTGTCCTCTTGGTCCTTGGATTGTGAGAGAGTTAAGTGCAGGGGCAAGACTACAAACTTTTTTGAACGATTTATCTCAACCTCGTCAAGCTGCATCTGTTGACACAATGGTTTTTCCTCCAGAATTTCTGGTTGCCTACATTTCTCAAATCATGACTCTTTTACCTGGAGATGTTATTCTAACAGGTACTCCTGAAGGTATTGGTTCTCTAGTCGTAGGCGATCGCGTTCGCATTGAAATTGAAGGTATTGGTAGTTTAGAAAATCAAGTGGTTTCAGTTAATAATTCTTCTCTATTAATATCTAGTTAATTACTAACGTACCTGAGAATAAGCTGCTTGAGAAATAGTGGGAATTTCTGCATATTTTCCTAAGATTGACCGTACTATGGCATAAAAACAGGCTGCCAATGTAGCTAGAAAAACTACATTGGAAAAGGTTTCGGAAATTAGAGGAAGAAATGAACTTATTCCGCCCATTATAAAACGGTCAACCAACCCACACAGAACTAGAAGAATATCGATTAAAATTGCTTGCATCGCATTAAAACGAATAAAATGCTTGATTCTTTCGTTTCTCACTACTCCTAAAAATAAAGCAAAAAAGATGATTATCCCCGCAAACGGAAATCCAAGATAAAGAGTGAGTAATGGCTGAAGTGGAACATAAATTATGCTTAAAAAAGGAATTACCCTCAGCAAAGAAACACTAAATCGATAAGCCTCTAGTAAAGGCAGTAAGTATACAAGTGCAGCAAAAATACGGTCTTTAGCATCGGTTGAACCACGCCAAGCCATTGTGCTATCTCCTTATTGATTAGAAAACACTAATAAAATTAGCTATAAATCTATCTTAAGACAACACAGCTAAAACTTGCTTATTAATGGACAATGGACAATGAACAATTTAAAAATTTGGTCTAATCTTAAATCCTGTTCGTCTAATGAACTAGACTTTAGACAAAAAGTTTAATTAATATGAGCAACACGAAATCCCATCTGACATTCATAAACCTCAGCTTGATTCTCACTGGATTTATTAATAGCGCGACCACAGTTCAATTTTCCCTGGTGCCAGCGAGGCAGCCCGCTACGATTCGCCATTAGACAAGTCTGACATACTTGCTTTGGTGATAGTAATTGTTCATCTGTAATAATTACCAACATACCGTCAAGTTTCCTTGGCTTTCTTTCTATTCTAATTTATTAAACTGAGAGCACAGTATTCTTTGCCACATACCTTAATAATTTTCAGAATGATAAGCAAAAGCCATGTGAAAAATCAATTTATAATATTTTTGAAAAATTAGCAATAAATAACACTTTTAAACCAAATAAATAAATCTAAATTATTCAATAAAAATTTTAATCAGCGTGCGATCGCTCTCGCCAAAAACTAGAATTATTAATCCCAAAAATTAAGTTAAGAGTCACCGCTACTCCTTTGTTTTACGGCGAAGCCTGCAATAATTACATTCCGTGGTTAAGTCCTGATTTAATTGGCACAATAAATAGAGTTATATACTATGTATAGACGTAACCATAACTATTACGGCTTTGCTTAAACTATGGTGGTTGAGGTTTTCAGCATTGACCTAATTCGATACCATAGTTGATACCCAGTAAAAAGGAACTAATTTATCCGTGACTAAAACTAACTTAGATTTTCTTGCTCAAATAGATCCAGAAATAGCAGAAACAATTGATTTAGAACTGAAACGTCAGAGAGTACATATAGAATTAATTGCTAGCGAAAACTTTACCTCTCCAGCAGTTTTAGCAGCACAAGGTTCAGTGTTGACAAATAAATATGCAGAAGGTTTACCAGGAAAACGTTATTATGGCGGTTGCGAATTTATCGATCGCGCAGAACAAATAGCCATCGATCGAGCTAAACAACTCTTTGGTGCTGAAGCTGCTAACGTTCAACCTCATTCTGGCGCACAAGCTAACTTTGCTGTCTTTTTGGCACTCCTCGAACCAGGAGACACCATTATGGGGATGGATTTGTCCCACGGCGGACATCTAACCCACGGTTCACCAGTTAACGTATCAGGAAAGTGGTTTAAGGTTGTTCAGTACGGTGTAAATAAAGAAACAGAAAGACTCGACTTTGACCAAATTAGAGAAATTGCGCTCAAAGAACGACCAAAATTAATTATTTGTGGCTACTCGGCTTATCCTCGCATAATTGAATTTGAGAAATTTAGAGCGATCGCCGATGAAGTTGGAGCATACTTATTAGCAGATATTGCCCATATTGCTGGTTTAGTTGCAACAGGACATCATCCCAATCCTCTTCCCTATTGCCATGTGGTAACTACTACTACTCATAAAACTCTCAGAGGACCCAGAGGTGGATTAATCCTCACTCGCGATCCCGAATTGGGCAAAAAATTTAACAAAGCAGTTTTCCCTGGTACTCAAGGAGGTCCCCTAGAACACGTTATTGCTGCTAAGGCAGTGGCATTTGGTGAAGCTCTTAAACCAGAGTTTAAAACCTATTCTGCTAACGTCATTGCTAATGCTCAAGCTTTGGCTAGCAGATTAATAGAACGTGGGTTAAAGTTAGTATCGAACGGGACAGATAACCATTTATTGCTTGTCGATCTCCGTTCTGTAAACATGACAGGAAAACAGGCAGATAAACTAGTGAGTGAAATTAACATTACTGCTAACAAAAACACTGTTCCTTTCGATCCTCAATCTCCCTTTGTCACTAGTGGATTGCGTCTGGGTTCTCCTGCTATGACTACTAGAGGTATGGGGACGACAGAATTTAAAGAGATTGCTAACATTATTGCAGACAGACTTTTAAATCCAGAAGATGAGGCAATTAAAAGTGATTGTTTGCGCCGAGTTGGTGCTTTATGCGATCGCTTCCCTCTTTATCCTCATCTGAATATTCCTGTTCCTCTAACTGCATAAAAATTAAGACATCGACATCCTTTTATTCCCTATTTCTCTAATTCAGATGCCTGTAGAACTATACCATCTGACTGCTTTCCTTATTTCCGTAACTGTTGTCTTATGGACTATTCCAGATGTCAAAACAGTTGGTCTCAAGCTAGGTATAGTAGA
>JASJDI010000090.1 GCA_030065155.1 Xenococcaceae cyanobacterium MO_188.B29 | reverse complement strand
CTCTGTTAACTGTTAGCGTACCAATTGGTTTGCAGTTTGGAGAAACTCCTGGAGCAATAGTTAATCAATCTAGGTTTGAAGGAGATAATGATTTTGTCGGTATTCAAGTTGATGATGGTAAGACTATTGCTCTAGTAGCTAGTGGCATAACCTTAGATAATGGGCTCTTAACTGCCAAGGAAGGACGAGTAGAATTAGGAAGCGTCGCTGCTAATAGTTTTGTTGATTTAACTCAAAATGCTGAAGGCTTAAGTTTAAGCTACGATTATGTGAATCAATTTGAAGCGATTTCCATCATTAATAATGCCCTGATTAGCACTGATACTTCAATAGACTTGTCGAGTGGAAATATTCAAATTTATGGTGGTTTTATTGAGTTAAATAATTCAGATATTCTTTCTAGAAATAATAGCGAATTTAATGGAGGCAATATACTTATCAATGCTGAAAACTTGACTATTCGAGACGCGACCATAAAAACTATAACTTTTGGCAATGGTAGAGCAGCAAGCTTAACTATAAATGCAAATTCGATAGATTTAATTCAAGAAGAAAAAGAAACTGGATTATTTTCTCAAACTTTTTTATTTTTTGGAAAAGGTGGAAACTTGAATATTAATACTAATCTATTGACTATTCAAAATGGAGCGCAAATATCGGTTAGTACTATTGGTGCAGGCGAAGGTGGCGATTTGACAGTTAATGCTTCAGAATCTATAGAAGTAATTGGTAGATCCGCAGATAATAAATTTTCCAGTGGTTTACTAGCTCAGAGCCTTGGTGGAGATGCTACAGGTAATGCAGGAAATGTACATATCGATACGAGAAGACTGATAGTCCAAGATGGAGGTAATATTTCTGTAGGAGCTATTGAAGATCAAACCAATCCTTTTAGACGTGGTATTAGCCAAGGTAATGGAGGCGAACTAGTAATAAATGCTTCTGAATCCGTCGAAGTGACTGGATTTGGTCGAAACGAACAAGGGGAAATTGCTCCCAGCACTCTATTATCTGAAAGTCAAGGCATAGGCGATGCAGGAAACTTAGATATCACCACACCTAATTTAATAGTTACCGATCGAGGAGAAGTTAATGTTAGTGCTACAGGTACAGGCGTAGCAGGAAACTTAACCATCAATACTCAAGATATTACCTTAGATGAAGGAACACTCACTGCCGAAACCAATGCAGGAAACCAAGGAAACATTACCATAACTAATGAAAATAACCTATTACTCCGCAACAACAGCCAAATCACTACCAACGCCCAAGGAACAGCTACAGGGGGCGATATTGAGATCGACTCGGACATAATTGCTGCGGTAAACAATAGTGATATTACCGCCAATGCCGTAGAAGGCGCAGGAGGGGATATTAATATCACTGCTCAACTGGTAGGCATTGAAGCTAGAGAAGAAGAAAGTCCGAATACCAATGATATTACGGCTTCCTCTGAGTTAGGTGTTGATGGAACAATTACTATTGATAATCCTAATGACGACCCCCTTAAAGGTCTTTTGACTGTACCCTCAGTTCCCATAGATGCAGCCAGAATTTTTGCCCAAAACGTCTGTAAATTTGAAGATGGAAAAATTGCTAAGGGTAGTTCTTTTATTATTACAGGAAGGGGTGGTTTCGTACCTACTGCTGCTGACCCGATCGACAATCGCGATCGTGTGGTAAATTGGGCAAAGAGAGAGGATATTAAAGTCAGTGAAGATGGTTCTGTAGCAGTGCGCCAACGTTCTGAACAGGAAACTCTAGAAACAAGCGATCGAGTTATTCAACAAGCCCAAGGTTTAGTAATTGCCTCCGATGGTACTGCCTGGCTAACCGCAGAAAGTTCTAACATCACCCTGCAAAATTCGGGTACCGATCATCCAGATTGCCGTAGTTAGATTTTGGGGTAACGTTAGTGGTTAGTGTAGAGGACGTTTCATGAAACGTCTGTACAGGAGTAGTAAGTAGTTATTACAGACAAAAATATGAAAATAGAATTTACAATTCGTCCAGCAAATCCTGATGATGTTGCCGATCTTTTTGGATTGATTAAAGCACTGGCAGAGTATGAAAAACTATCCCATCGGGTAACTGGTAATGTAGATTCTTTGCAAGAGCATTTATTTGGAACTCGTCCTTATGCAGAGGCTATTGTTGCGGAAGCAGATAGCTTAATTGTTGGCTTTGCCTTATTTTTTCCTAACTACTCTACTTTTCTTACCAAACCAGGTATTTATTTAGAAGATGTATTTGTCTTGCCAGAATACCGTAGACAGGGAATCGGCAAAGCATTATTAATTTATTTAGGAAAATTAGCCTTAGAGAGAGATGTAGGACGTTTAGAGTGGAGTGTTTTAGATTGGAATCAAAGCGCGATCGATTTTTATCAGACCATGGGTGCTAAAGTCTTACCAGATTGGCGCATTTGTAGAGTGACGGGAGATGCTTTGCAGAACTTGGCAACTAAAGATGAGCTAAAAGACTAAAATGCTATATTGTTGACTACTCCTCCGCATGAATGACGGGGGATTCTAATAGGATGTTTTCAGACGGGCTAAAGCCAAGTCTTTCAACGTTTTTATTAGCTGACCAGAGCTTAATTCTCTGGGGCGAAGTCAAAATCGCCCTACTCACTTGCTTAAGGCTTATACTACTAAGGTTGCTCAAGCTCGTGACTACTTTCTTGTTGCTCGTTCCCTTGCGCCTTTCGTCGGCGCGGGAGACCTGACGGTAGTCGCTTCGCGGACGCAACGCTTTTCGTATTATATTAGCAGCACCATTGCAGTCCGCATTGATATACCAGTTATTAGCAGTTCGGTACAAACCACGCTTAGTTCTTCTTCCGCTAGGCTTCCAATCCTTGGGTTTCTCACCATAAGTAGGCGGATAGTCGCCATCTAAGAAACTAGCTTTACTGGTATAACTTTCTTCAGTTTCTATAAAGTTAATGCCATATTGCTCACAAAGTTGAGCAATTCTGTCCTTGAGTCGTGCTGTGGGGATTGGTACGAACTCGGAATTATTTTTCTTGCCAATATTAATACTATCTTTGTTCTGTTTATTCCAGCCAAAAATGACAGTGCCAATATTATTTTTCAGGCAATGATTAATTACTATCCTCGCTGCTTTGTTGATTCCATCTCTAACTTGTCTATTTCTTTTTTCTGTTATCGCAGCTAGCTTATTACTCCAAAAACCTTGAGGCTTATTTTCTTTAATAGTCGATACCTGCTTGTTGTACCAGCGATTCATCGATTTGATATGTTTTCCATCAACAATAAAGCTAGTACCTACATTAGATACACAAGTTAGCCAGTTATTTAACCCTGGGTCAATTCCCAGTACATTATTGAAGTCTAATTTAACTTGCTCAACTTCTTTTTTGTAGACAAATTCAAAGTAGAAACATTTGTTTCTAGGGAGTATTCTTAACTCTTTGATATCGGCAAAGTTAAGATTGCTTGGCATTGGTATATAAAAACTATCCAAGTCAAACCAACGCTTACAAGTCTTGCCTAGTGGAACTCTTATAGTACTATCTTTTAATTTTAAAGCTTGCTTGGGATAACTAACTGTTGCTAGTCCGCCTTTCTTTCTATAGTTAGGTATCCTCGGTCTATCAGTTATTTTCCCTTCTCTATATGCTTTAACTAGCCCATCATAAGACTTGAATGATTCTGCTACAGTTCTTAATATTTGTTGTGCAGCTTGAGAATGCAAAACTTTGTAATGATTGTTAGATTTGTATTCTTTTTCTAGGTCAAACTTACCAATACCTTTTTGGGTTTTAAAGTATAGTTGTCTAGCATAGTATATCCCCATATTGGTCAGCTTATGAGACTCTTCACACAGGAATGTTAATATATTGAGTAAGTCTTTATCTTGACTTACTAGAATTTGTTGACAACCGTACATTTAAACATCTTTAGGTTAAAAGAATTGTACCATGTTTCAGGACAGATAAATCTGTCTCACCTGTACGGTTCGCTCCGTTTCCTCCCTCCCATAAATGAGGAGGGCTTTCACCATCGCTACTCAGGTAACTACAATAACCAATAATCATGTCTTTCTCCAAATCTATTTCTCTTACTCAGACTCTTCCTCTCGATCGACTTCAATACAACTCCCAGGGATTGATCCCCGCCATCGCTCAAGACTATCTCGATGGTACAGTGTTAATGATGGCATGGATGAATCGAGAATCATTACAAAAAACCCTAGAAACAGGAGAAGCTTGGTACTGGAGTCGATCGCGCCAAGAATTATGGCATAAAGGTGCAACTTCAGGGCATATTCAAAAAGTACGTTCTCTTCGCTACGATTGTGACAGTGATGCTCTGTTAATTACGATCGAACAAATAGGTGATATTGCTTGTCATACAGGAGAAAGAAGTTGTTTCCATCAGGTAGATAGTACTAAAGCTCAACCTCCAGCTAATACTTTATCAGAAGTATTTAAGATCATTCGCGATCGTCGCGATAATCCCACAGAAGGATCTTATACTTGTAGCTTATTTGAAGATGGTGATAACAAGATTCTCAAAAAACTGGGCGAAGAAACCGCAGAGGTAGTCATGGCTTGTAAGGACGATAATCCAGAAGATATTGCCTCAGAAGTAGCTGACTTGTTCTATCATACTCTCGTAGCTCTAGCTTATCATCAAGTCGATATTAGAGATGTTTATCGAAAACTTCATGACAGAATGAAATAAGACTTTTATGAGCAATCTTATACCTTTTGACACTCCACACGTCTAGCGTCTGAACGACGCTCAAGAAAGACGTGGGATTATTGCTTAAAGGACAAGACTTGAAACCCTTGTTGTTTTGGGTAAAAACTCATCAACCTTAATTCTGTCTAAAACTGCTTTTTTAAGGGAAGTTGCTTGGAAAATAGCCCCTCTTAAATCAGCACCAGTTAAGTTAGCTCGCTCTAAATTAGCTTCTGTTAAATTAGCGTGACGAAGGTCTGCATAACTCAGATTGGCTTTTTTTAAGTCTGCTCCTTGTAAATCTGCCTTGTACAAACGAGCTACTCTTAAGTCTGTATCAGCTAACAATGCTTGATTCAAATTGGCGTAGCTAAAATCAGCACGAATCGCGATTACTCGATTGAGCAGACTATTAATTAAAGTTGCTTTGGTTAAATCTGCTCTCCACAAAGTTGCTCCTGTTAGAATGCTTTCACTTAAATTAGCTTCTTTGAGAGTACTAAGACCAAAATCAGTATTAGCTAGGTTAGCACCCCAAAACTTAATTCCTGGTAAATTTGCCTCACTTAAATTGACATTTTCTAGATCTACCCAACTGAAATCTCGCTGACCAGATTTATATCTTTTCTGAAGTTGGTAAGCATCAATGATTTCTAGTTCATATTTTTTCCAATACAAGCTACACATCCCGTTTTTAAATTCTAATATGACTCAAAATAGTTGAAAATATAGATAATCCCTGATTAAATGCTATTCCACAGCAAAATGATCATTCTCCAAAAGTTGCTCGGACTTAAAAAGTATTTTTTACTATATGTCAAGCATTATAGCAATTTTTGTTACAAAAAGTAAAATTTTATTAATTTTAGACATTCTTTCCTTGACGCATCCTCAAAAATAAAGCTATGGGATTATTCGACTTCACCTCAAAAAACTTACTAGAATGAAACTAAAAGTTTAGGGAGAAAGTTCATGAAAGTTTGCTCTTTAGCTAACTTGTTAGTCTTATCCACACTTGGCTTTTCTTTTATTCCAAGTCCCCAGGTTTTGGGCAATACAGAATCAGATGTAGCACAGATAGAGCAAAACCAAATACCAGCAGTAGGTTACATTCAGACTCGCTCAGGCAAGATAGAAATTAAAGCAGATAGTACCTACACAATCTACAACCAAGAAGGCAGGATTTTACAAGAAAATATCACTTTAGAAACATTAAAAGCTGAAAACCCTGATTTACACGAAATGATCGAACGATCGATCGCTGATGAAACTCCCATGATGATGATGCATGTGAGATAAAATCGTTCTTAATCTAGCTGCAAAAAAATAGGGACATTATTAACAATATCCCTATCCTATTAACAAATAATAGCTAAGAGCTAATAGCTAACAGCTTTATGTATTAGCGCGTATCGCTGCACCTGTTTGGTTGTAAGCTTCTATATCAATCTGGACTGGTTGTAAATCCCAGATTTCCTTACAATATTCATTAATAGTGCGATCGCTAGAGAATTTACCCATACGAGCAGAATTGAGAATAGACATATGAGTCCATTTTGCTTGGTCTTGATAAGCTTGAGAGACGGCTTCCTGACAGTCAATATAAGCTTGGAAATCTGCTAAAAGCATATAAGGATCGTCGTAAAGTAGGGAGTCAATAATCGGCTGGAATAATCTGGTATCGCCGTGGCTAAAATAGCCTTTGGCAATGCGATCGAGCACTTCTTTCAGTGGTTGATTATTCTCGTAGTATTCCCTTGGTTCATAACCTTCGGCTTTCATCTGATAGACTTCTTCGGCAGTTAAACCAAAGAGGAAGAAGTTTTCTGCTCCTGCTTCTTCCCGAATTTCAATATTCGCTCCATCTAATGTACCAATAGTTAATGCCCCGTTCATAGCAAACTTCATGTTACCTGTTCCAGAAGCTTCTTTACCCGCAGTAGAGACTTGTTCCGATAAGTCCGCAGCAGGATAGATTTTTTGTCCGAGAGAAACACTAAAGTTAGGCAGAAAAACTACTTTGAGACGACCTCTTACATCAGGGTCTTTATTAACTACTTCTGCTACTGAATTAACTAGCTTAATAATCAATTTAGCCATAAAGTAGCCAGGAGCAGCTTTACCACCAAAAATGAAGGTGCGAGGTACAATCTCAACGCTAGGATTCTTTTTGATGCGATTGTAGAGATGGATAATATGTAGGACAGCTAAATGCTGACGTTTGTATTCGTGAATACGTTTGACTTGCACATCAAAAATTGAGTTGATGTTAACATCAATATTGCGAGTTTTCTTGATGTAAGCTGCCAAATTTGCCTTATTTTGTTGTTTTATTTCCCGCCAACGGCGACAGAATTCAGGATCGTCAGTATATTTCTCAATCGATCTCATTTGGTCTAAATCTTTTAACCAGCCGTCACCAATTTTCTCTGTTACTAATTGAGAAAGAAGGGGATTACTTAGCAGTATCCAACGACGGGGTGTTACCCCATTAGTTTTGTTGAAGAATTTTTCTGGCCAAAGTTGAGCAAAAGCTTTGAGGGTATCTTTTTTCAAGAGTTCGGTATGTAAGGCAGCTACCCCGTTAATGGCATGACTACCGATACAAGCCAGATTTGCCATGCGCACTTGTTTTTCTCCACCCTCTTCAATAATCGAAAGTTTACCTAACAAGTCTTCATCGTCAGGGAACCAGGTTTTTACATCTTCCAGAAAACGATGATTAATTTCATAAATAATCTCTAGATGTCTGGGTAACATTTTGCCAAATAGCTTGACAGACCAACGTTCTAAGGCTTCTGGCATCAAGGTATGGTTAGTATAAGCTAGGGTTTTTTGAGTGATATCCCAAGCTTGATCCCAATCCATACCATGTTCATCGATCAACAAACGCATCAACTCTGCTACGGCTACTGCGGGATGAGTATCATTGAGTTGAATAGCTGAACGTTCATAGAAATTATCTAAACTAGGGTAGAGATGGAGATGAATACGGATCAAATCTTGTAGAGAGGCAGAAACAAAGAAATATTGTTGTGCCAATCTTAGTTCTCTTCCTTGAGGTGTGTTGTCATTAGGATAGAGAACTTTCGAGATGGTTTCCGAACTCATCTTTTCTTCTACAGCGCGGTCATAATTACCCGCATTAAAAGCTTCAAAGTTAAATTCTTCACTAGCTTCCGCTTTCCAAAGACGGAGAGAATTTACTGTATTAGTTTTATAGCCTGGTACGGGAGTATCATAAGGAATGGCTTTAACTGAGCGATCGCTAATCCAGCAAACTCGATAATTACCTTTATCATCGTGATAGGTTTCGGTATGCCCCCCTAATTTAACTTCTACAGAATCTTCAGGGCGAGCAATTTCCCAGGGATTACCAAATAACAACCAGTTGTCAGGAATTTCTGCTTGCCAACCGTCTCGCAAGGCTTGGTGAAAGATGCCAAATTCATAGCGAATACCGTAACCAATAGCAGGCATTTCTAAGCTAGCAAGAGAATCGAGAAAACAAGCAGCCAACCTGCCCAAACCACCATTACCCAAACCTGGATCGGGTTCTTGTTCGATTAATTCTTCTAGATCGAGACCAGATTCAGCTACGACCTGACGTACCTTATCATAAATACCCAGGTTAACGAGATTATTACCCAGATGACGACCCATCAAAAATTCTGCGGAGAAATAGGAGACAACTTTGACATTTTCTTCGTAGTAGGTTCGTCCTGTTTTGACAAAGCGATGGAGTAGTCTATCTCTAATGGTATAAGCTAAGGCATTATAGTAGTCACGGAGTGTGGCATTAGATTCGTCTTTGCCAAGGAGATAAAACAAATTATCAGCAAAAGCACGTTTAAGAGTTTCTATACTCATACCCGTGCGATCGTCTTCTATTTGCACATTTCCTTGAATGGCAATATTCGTAGAATCTTGTACTGGGACGGCTGAGTTAGGAGATTGACTGCCCTTTTGTTGAAAAACATTCATAGTCTATTTGGTGATTCTGGTGTTGATGTTATGGGGTTAAGAATTAGTTTTTGGTGTCCACTATCTTAACTGCGGAATGTAGTCATCGGTTACCGATGACCTTGGGGTCCAAGACCGATTTTGCTAGCGTAAATGGCACGATCCCCCAATTCTTCTTCTATTCTCAGTAGACGATTATATTTTGCTACTCGTTCACTACGACAAAGAGAACCTGTTTTGATTTGTCCTGCGCGAGTTGCTACTGCCAGATCGGCAATAGTAGTATCTTCTGTTTCTCCCGAACGATGGGAGATCACGGAACGATAACCGCTTCTGGTTGCTAACTCAATAGTTTCTAAGGTTTCTGTAAGTGTTCCAATCTGATTGAGTTTAATTAAAATGGCATTACCCACTCCTGATTCAATGCCTTTTTGTAGCCGAGTAGGATTAGTGACAAAGAGATCGTCTCCTACTAATTGAGTGCGTGAACCTAATTTTTCTGTAAGTATTTTCCAACTACTCCAATCTTCTTCATGGAGTCCATCTTCTATAGAAATAATAGGATATTGACCTACTAGTTGTTCTAAATAATTAATAAAATCTTCAGGAGAATGGGGTGAACCATCATAAATATACTGTCCATCTTGATAAAATTCACTAGCAGCCACATCCATGGCTAAAGCTACTTGTTCTCCTGGCTTGTAGCCAGCTTTTTCGATCGCGGTAATGAGTAAATCTAAAGCTTCTTGATTAGAACCCAAATTAGGAGCATAACCCCCTTCATCTCCTACTCCAGAAAGTAAGTTTTTCTCTTTTAACACCTTACTCAAAGATGCAAATACTTCTGCGCCCCAACGGAGTGCTTCTTTAAAAGAATCTGCCCCCACTGGCATAATCATAAATTCTTGAAAGTCTACGTTATTATCTGCATGCGCCCCCCCATTAATCACATTCATCATCGGTACGGGTAACACATTAGATAGGGGACTACCAAGATAGCGATAGAGAGGAAGTTGCAATTCTTCTGCTACTGCCTTAGCTGTAGCCAAAGAAACTGCTAAAATCGCATTTGCTCCAAGATTTTTCTTATTAGCTGAACCATCGCGATCGATCATCTTATAATCGATACTTGCTTGGTCTAAAGCATCCATATCCAGTATGGAAGGAGCAATTTTTTCCTGAACATTCCTTACAGCTGTGAGTACCCCTTTACCACCATAGCGATGGGGGTTTTCGTCCCGCAATTCATGAGCTTCAAACGTTCCTGTAGATGCACCACTGGGTACTTGGGCTAATCCTACTGCACCAGTTTCTAATCTTACTTCTGCTTCTATAGTAGGACGACCGCGAGAATCTAAAATTTCTCTAGCTTTGATAGCTTCGATCGTTACTTCTGTCTGATTTAGCATGTATTCTCCTTTTCGTTATGATTGCCATTGTCAGTGGACAGGAAGCAGAAGGGCTTTGGGAGCAGAGGAGCACAGAGCAAGAATAAAATAAATTTATCTTCCCCACCTTCCTTAAGTTTCTTATCTTCCCTATCCAAGCGATTTTAATTTAGACAAGAACTCTATTGTGCCATCAGAATTACTGATGAGCGTGGCTTTAAAGTATATTTTTTATTTTGGATAACCTGGGCAGTTTCTGGTGGACAAAAATCATAGGGTGTGGGTAAGACTGTATCGACTATCCGATACCAATTATGTTGAGAAATAGATAGAGGAGGTAATTCAAATTCTACTGGTTTCCAATAATTATTAAGCATAATGCATAAATATTCTTGTTGATAGGGGTAATTAAGGGTAAAAGCTAAACAATGCGATTTCTTTTCTTTGCTTTCTTTACTTTCTTCCCTTTCTTGCTTGAAACTATTCTCATACCGGCAAATATGAGGTTTTCTTTTATCGGTAGTAGATAAAAAACTCTCGATGCGAAAAAGCTCTCTAGCTTGAATAAAATGAATTAAACCCTTCACAAAGTGCAATATATCTGCGTTTTTCTCTACTAGATCCCAATCGAACCAATTAAATTTACTATTTTGACAATAAGTATTGTTATTTCCTTTCTGTGTTCGTCTTACTTCATCTCCCATCAATAACATCGGCGTACCCTGAGAAAAGAACAAAATAGTCAACATATTTTTAATTTGTTGAGTCCGTAATTGTTGTATTTCAGGGTTAGTGGTTTCTCCTTCTGTACCACAATTCCAACTAAAGTTATGATTAGCTCCATCACGATTATTTTCTCCATTGGCTAGATTATGCTTATCGTTGTAAGAAACTAAGTCATGGAGAGTGAAACCATCGTGACAGGTAATAAAGTTAATACTGCGATTTGGTTCTCTTTCTGGTTGGGGATAAATATCCGGACTACCCATAATCCTAGCAGCCACCTTACCAGTCATGTCTGCATCACTTTTTACAAAACAACGCACATCATCCCGAAATTGTCCATTCCATTCCGAAAAGCGATCGCCCACAAAAGAACCTACTTCGTATAATCCGCCTGCATCCCAAGCTTCGGCAATTAGTTTTGTCCCTGATAACATGGGATCGGAATCGATCGCCCACACAATGGGAGGATGTTCTAGGGGCAAACCCCAATAATCTCGCGACATCACTGAAGCGAGATCGAAACGAAACCCATCTACGTGCATATGGTTAACCCAGTAGCGCAAGCAATCCATAATCATCCCCCCAACTACAGGATGATTAGCTTTAATAGTATTGCCACAACCACTATAGTTTGTATACAAAGCGGGATTATCTTTTTCTAAGATATAGTAGGTTTTATTATCCAACCCACGAAAAGATAAGGTTGGCCCTTTTTGGTTGCCTTCGGCAGTATGATTAAACACTACATCCAAAATTACTTCTATCCCCGCCCGATGAAAGGCTTTAACCATATCGCGGAACTCGTTTATTGGTCCCAGGGGATCGCGACGAGAACTATAACGGCGGTGGGGAGCAAAGAAAGCTAATGTACTATAACCCCAATAGTTAGTTAAAGAGGGAGAAATCACATCCTGTTCATCAAACTGATGAATAGGCATTAATTCTACTGCTGTAATGCCCAATTCTTGCAAATAAGGAATCTTGTCAATTAATCCTGCATAAGTTCCTCTTTTTTCTTTAGCAAGACCTGAGTTGGCATTGCGAGTAAAACCTCCTACATGAAGCTCATAAATTACGCTACTAGCATAAGGTATTTCTAAAGGTCGATCGTCTTCCCAATCATAAGTACTAGGATCTACCACTACTCCTTTAAAAGCGTAAGCACAATTATCTATCCCGTGCTGACTAGCAGCCTCACGACAGTAATTTTCGTCATTAACAACAGCTTTAGCAAAGGGATCGAGTAAGACTTTAGAATGATCAAAATAATATCCTCTCTCTGGTGCATATAAACCATATGCCCGATAAGCATAAATTTGACCTGCACCAACATGAGGAACAAATACGTGCCAATAGTAGGAAGTTTTATTTTTTTGTGGGTCTAGCTGAATAATCCTTTCAGGTTTAGCTGCTTCTGGTGATTCAAATAATAATAACTCAATTATTTGCGCTCTTTTGGAGTAAATACAGAAGTTGACACCGTCAGGATAAACAGTAGCACCTAAAGGATGACTTATGCCAGGTAAAACACTGGGATTCATTGGTTATTTACAAGAATAGAGAATAGGGAATGGGGAATGGGGAATCTTACAAGGGTAGACTTTTTACATTTAAGCCTAAAATCAAGATAAGGGAGACAAGGAGGACAAGGAAGACAAGGGGGAAATGCTGATTTTTTCGTTCAGATTATAGTAATCACTCGCCTCTTTATTAAAAACCTACCCTTGTGAGGAATGGGGAATGGGGAATGGGTAATAGTAATTAACTGCTACTAACTACTAACTACTCCCTACTCCCTACTAACTTTTAAGCAGGAACACTAATGGCTGCTTCTTTCTTTGCCATAGACAACATAAGATCGATCATGCGGTTGGAATAACCCCATTCATTGTCATACCAAGAAACAACCTTAAAAAAGTTACTATTTAATTCGATCCCTGCTCCTGCATCAAAGATACTAGAGTTAGGATCTCCTGTAAAATCAGTAGAAACTACTGAATCTTCGGTATAGCCTAAAACGCCCTTCATTTCTCCTTCTGCAGCTTGTTTCATCGCTGCACAGATTTCTGGGTAACTAGTAACTTTTTCTGTACGGAAAGTTAGATCTACTACAGAAACATCAGGGGTAGGTACACGAAATGCCATACCTGTTAGCTTTCCTTTTAGTTGAGGTAAAACAAGAGTAACTGCTTTAGCTGCCCCTGTAGAAGCAGGAATAATATTTTGGGCTGCACTACGTCCTCCTCTTAAGTCTTTTTTGCTAGGACCATCTACTGTAGGTTGAGTAGCTGTCATAGCATGAACTGTAGTCATTAAACCTTCTGCTAAACCAAAATTATCATCAATTACTTTGGCAATAGGAGCAAGACAATTAGTAGTGCAACTAGCATTAGAGACAATCTGATCCTGTCCGGGATCAAAAGTTTCGTGATTCACACCAACAAGAAGAGTTTTAACCTTTTCTGGGTCTTTAGTTGGAGCAGATAAGACTACTCTTCTTGCTCCTGCTTGAATATGTTTGCTTGCTCCTTCGTGGGTCGTAAATAAGCCTGTAGCTTCAACTACATATTCTACGCCATAATCTTGCCAAGGCAATTCTTCAGGATTTTTGACCGAAACGCAAGGGATAAATTTACTATTAACCACAATGCCATCTTCTTGGGCTTCCACTGTACCAGGGAAACGACCATGAGTGGAGTCATATTTTAGTAAATAGGCAATGTTTTTTGGCGGAACTAGATCGTTGATACCCACAAATTCAATTTCAGGATTATCTAGACCAGCGCGAAACACCAGTCTGCCAATACGACCAAAGCCATTAATAGCCACTTTGATAGTTGCCATAAATCAAACTCCTTCTCGAAAATATCGAGTTTATTATTGTAAATTATGCTCAGGGAAATAATTAGACTTATTTATTTTGTAGATTGTTTTGACTGTAGAGGGGACTTATCTTTATTAAATCTGCAAATTCTCTCTTTTTGAATTAAGTAAAGTTTAAGAAAGAATGAATTAATTGAAATTAATTATTAACGGTGACATGAAATTAAGATATCTTAGATATTTTCCAATCTATACTAAATTTTAGCTCTTTATAATTATAGCGATCGCTTATGGGAAATAAAAATTTAGTTTTAGTTGCAGGGGCTACTGGCGGAGTTGGACAATTAGTAGTATCTAAGTTATTAGAAAGAAACATGAGCGTACTCGCTTTGACCAGAAACAGGGATAAAGCTAATCAAATGTTTGATAGCAGGGTAGAAATAGCTGTCGGGGATCTTCGCTACCCTAATACTTTAACTGAAGTAACTAAAGGAGCAACTCAGATCATTTGCTGTACTGGGACAACTGCTTTTCCTTCTACTAGATGGGATTTTGTTAATATTTTTAATGCCCAAAATACTCCTCAAGAAGTAGATGCTAAAGGAGTAAAAAATCTAGTAGAGGCTGCGGATAAAAATTTGGACAGATTTGTGTTTATTTCTTCCTGTGGTGTATTAAGAAAAAATAACTTTCCTTTCAATATTCTTAATGCTTTTGGTGTCCTCGATGCCAAACTAGAAGGTGAAACAGTTATTAAAGCTTCTGGATTACCCTACACTATTATCCGTCCTGCCAGACTAATTGACGGGCCGTATACATCTTACGATCTCAACAGTTTATTAAAAGCAAAAACTGATGGCAAGAAAGCTGTAGTTATCGGGACTGGGGATACTCTTAATGGTGAGACTAGTCGTATTGATGTAGCCAATGCTTGTGTTGCTTGTCTTGATTACGATACTACAATTAATAAAACCTTTGAAATTATTAACTCTGGGGAAAGACCTACTAAAATAAATTGGGAACAGTTATTTTCCCAAATATAAAGATGGTCTAGTAATTTTAGATTATTTAATTTATTTAGTCCCTAAACGAGCATCATCGATTCAAATTTCACCTATTCATTAAACAGAAATAAATACAGAACAACTTTTATTAGGTAGAGAAGTAGTATTCGATCGCTTTAATATTGAGTTTCGTCAAGCAGAAGAAAAAATAATTTTTACTTGGCGAGATGAGTAGACAAGCTAGTTTTCTTATCTAAAAGAGAACAGAAAAGCTATTTATCCAGAATAAAATTCTAATATCCAAATAAAACAATTAAACTAAAAAATAAGACAGATTATGAGTTTAGTTTAAATACACATTAGCTTAAATATATATGAAATTTATTGCTAACTTGATTAGTTCCCTGATAATGGCTAGTTTAATTGGCGCGATCGCAATTTTTTCAATTCAGAACATTCAACCAGTAGCCTTGCAATTTTTTGGCTTGAAATCAATACAGTTTCCCATAGGAGTTTTATTAGCTTTTTGTTTGGGTGTAGGTATGATATTCGGTTCTTTGATCTCAGCCAGTTTTAGTCCGAGAAAAAAAAGTAGAGGAAGATATAGTAGTTCTTAGAGTAATGAGGTACAGTCAATCTTGTTTCTTTTTGATAGCTGATTTAGATTTATGTCACCAATTTGACCTATAAGTCAACCTTCCAAGTAGTGTAAAAAACAGATTTAAAGAGAGAAAGAATGAGCAAACCTGTTTGTGTAATCGTGGGAGTGGGTTCTGGTAACGGTGCAGCTTTTTCACGTAAGTTTGGGGCTGAAGGTTATCGCGTCGCTATGTTAGCCAGAAATATTGATTATCTTCAGGAATTAGCAGCAGAGATCCCAGATGCTCAAGCCTACCAATATGATGTAACGCAAAGCGATCGAACAGCAGAAGTATTTAGCCGTATTGAGTCAGAAATGGGAGCAATATCCGTCCTAGTTTATAATGCGGGGGCTGGTGCTTTTGCTAACATAGACGATTCTACAGTAGAATCCTTCCAGCGTGCTTGGGAAGTTAACGCCAGAGGTTTATTTGTAGTAGCAAAACAGGTTATCCCTCAAATGCGCAAGCTGAAAGGAGGCAATATAGTTATTATTGGGGCGACAGCATCTGTTAAAGGTGGTGCGAACTTTACTCCCTTTGCTTCTGCTAAAGCTGCCCAGCGTAGTCTAGCTCAATCAATGGCGCGATATTTAGACCCCGAAAAAATTCACGTTTCCTATGTTATTGTCGATGGCGTAATTAATTTAGAACGTACGCGCAAAGCAATGCCCGACAAACCCGACGATTACTTTATGCATCCCGATGATATTGCCGAGTCAGTATTCTTTTTAACCCAGCAACCAGCTTCCGCTTGGACATTTGAGTTGGATTTAAGACCTTTTGGCGAAAAATGGTAAGAATAACTAATCTAAAAAGTTACTTGTAGGGTTCGCGAACTATTCGTACTACCATCCCCAAGTCCCCGCACCACCCTTAAAAGGTCCTACAATATCTTTGGTAATCCAACCACCATAAAAATCTCCTGCTTGAGACTGAACTTCTTCTCCGTCTACGTAACAAGCATCCATCCGACTGGGATAGAAAGCAACATAGTTTTGAATTGGGATAAAAGTCTCAGTAGGATTAGGATAAAACCATGCTGTATTAACTTCCGTGCGCTCTCCTACTGTCAGAGTATAATAACCAGCTACGCCCTTCCACTCGCAATAAGACTGACGTTCAGTTTTAGATAGGTATTCCAGCCGAATATCTTCAGGAGGAATATAGTAGACAGGGGGATGGCTAGTTTCTAGTACTCTATAAGTATTTTGGCTTTCAGCTATTATGATCTCGTTGAATACTACCTGAATTTTTTTAGTAGAAGATTCCAAACGAGGGGGACGAGGATAATCCCACACAGATTCTTGACCAGGTTTTGGTTCAATACGTTTAGGGGAAAACATAGTTTAGTTACTAGTTGTTAGTTATTAGTTGTTGGTTGTTAGTTGTTAGTAGACTTCTTCTATAAGCCTTATTTTTGCCCATAGATCTATTAACTTGCTACTCCCTACTCCCTACTCCCTACTTCCTAAGCTTTTGGTTTGAGATAAATAAGAGCTTGTCGCCAAATTAGGGTAGGCTGATCGTAGTGGTCTACCAAACAAATACAGCTAGAATCTTGCCAGATAATTTTGCCAAAAATAAGGTCGTCTGTACTAAGCTTAACTTCTACTTCTTGTTTATCTTTAATGTAGTCTTGAACTTGACGAACACTGGGTAAACCGACATCGAATTCAGTCATAATTGAATAATCTAACTAACAGTTGTGAGCAATTTATAGATAAAGATATTGATATGGTAATCGAGTTTAGCAAATATCATGGCTTAGGTAACGATTTCATTTTGCTTGATAATCGTCATAGTAGTGAACCTCTAGTAACTGCTGAAGAAGCAGTAAAAATGTGCGATCGCCATTTTGGTATTGGTGCTGATGGAGTCATTTTTGCTTTACCTGGACAAAACGGTACCGACTATACCATGCGAATCTACAATTCCGATGGTTCAGAACCAGAAATGTGCGGGAATGGGATTCGTTGTCTAGCCCAGTTTATCGCTGATAAGACAGGAAAAGAGCAAATTAATAAATCTTTCCGAATTCATACCCTAGCAGGAATAATTTCACCCCAATTAAAAGAAAATGGGCAAGTAAGAGTTGATATGGGCATACCCCAACTAACAGCAGCCGAAATTCCTACTACTCTATGTTCCCCTGATGATAAGGTTATTGCTCAACCTCTAGAAGTTGCTGATAAATCTTGGACTGTTACTTGTGTCAGTATGGGAAATCCCCACTGCATTACTTTTGTGGAAGATACTGATGCTATAGATTTAGTGCAAATAGGTTCTAAATTTGAACATCATCCCGTATTTCCTCAACGTACTAATACGGAATTTATTCAAATTGTAAAATCTGACTATATGAAGATGCGAGTTTGGGAAAGAGGGGCTGGTATTACTCTTGCTTGTGGTACTGGGGCTTGTGCTTCTGTGGTAGCTGGTGTGCTTAATGGTAAGTGCGATCGCCTCTGTACTGTAGAATTACCAGGAGGATGTCTCCAAATTGAATGGTCTGAACAAGATGGAAGAGTATATATGACAGGGGCAGCAGAGTTAGTATTTACAGGAAAATACGTACTGGGTAATAGTTAAGGTTCGCTTAATACGTCAAATAACGATTTCAAGCTTTTTTTTAGCTACAAGTGCCAGATTTTGATGCAATTTGAGTAATTTTTCTGGCACTTCAATATAAACAAGTGAGAAGATTTTGCCAGGTTTGAGTAGAGGCTAAGAGCTAAAAGCGCGTGAGACACGCTGAGGCTTCCTTAGCAAGTGCAATCATGTAAGAAGCTAAAAGCTAAGAGCTAAAAATGTTAATTAATATTGAATAATTTGAATAATTTTTTCTATAGAAATTACTCACATTTTCAACACCAAATCTTCATAAAATGTAGGCTAGCAACTACTGTAAAATGTAATAAAAATATGTGACGAACATCAATTTTTTTACCACCACAGGTAGTTTATTGACAGCAATAAATACAAATATAGCCTTTCTCAAATAGGTGAGGTATAAAATTTCCCGTCCGCGAAGCGACTAACGAAGGTCTCTCCGAACTTATCTTAACTGAGGTGTACTTCACTAATTCGAGAACCACTATATAGTCAATAGCTAGTAGTTTCAATTAATACAGAAAGGATTGCTAATGGTTACATCCGCACATGAAGAAGCCCAAAGCAAGAGCGATCGCATTTGTTACTGTTTTAATCGGGATTGTCAACAGCCCCAAAATTCCGATAACGCCGATAAGTGTATTAGTTGTGGCTCTAGTTTATTGTTAAAAAATCGCTATCGGGCTATAAAACTGATTGGTCATGGTGGCTTTGGGAGAACATTCAAGGGAGTGGATGAATCGCAATTGTCTCAGCCTTACTGTACGATTAAGCAGTTTTGGGTACAGTCGAGTAGTCGTAATGTAGAAAAAGCAGCCGAGCTATTTAGTCAAGAAGCTCAACGTTTAGAGAGACTAGGAACACATCCTAATATCCCAACGTTGAAAGATCATTTTGTCGAGGCAAAAGACCAGTATCTAATCCAAGAGTTTATCAGTGGCTGCAATTTATCTGAGGAACTTTTGCAAGAAGGAGCTTGGACTGAAAGCAAAGTGAGGGAACTCTTATCAGATCTGTTGCCTCTGATGCAATTCGTTCACACTCACCAAGTCATCCATCGAGACATCAAGCCAGAAAATATTATTCGTCGCCAGCGCGATGGTGCGTTGGTTTTAGTGGACTTTGGTGCTGCTAAGGTAGTGACAGAAGCAACTCTAGAAAAAACTGGCACAGTCATTGGTTCGGCAGCTTACACTGCTCCAGAACAGTTAAAGGGTAAAGCTGTATTTGCTAGCGATATCTACAGTTTGGGCGTTACCTGCATCCATCTCTTAACCCAAGTTCATCCTTTTAATCTGTTTGATAGTGGCGAAAATATCTGGAATTGGCGGGATTATTTGAGCCAACCAGTCAGCGATCGCCTGGGAAAAATTATCGATAAAATGTTAGAAGGGGCAATCAATAAACGTTATAAGTCGGCGGAGGTAATCCTCCAAGATTTAAGACGGAAACCATTAGTAGCAAAGAATACTGGTAAAAAATGGCTAGGAGTTAGCGCAGCAGTCGTGCTGGCATTGCTAGGGGTGAGAGCCTTAATATCGCCAGTGACACAGCAAGTTTCTACCCCCCTTACACAAGAGCCATCCCCACAATCTTCTCCTTTTCCCCAAGTAAATTCTGAGTTTGGGGGATTATATAGTTACTCCGAAGAAGGAGAAGTACAGACATTTCCTCTCAAACATACCGCAGTAACAGCAAAAATTGCGGGCAATCTATCGCGGGTAGAAGTAAAACAAACTTTTACTAATCCTAATGATAAGCCTCTGGAGGCTATTTATAAGTTTCCTCTCCCCGATGATGCAGCCGTAGACGAGATGGAAATTCGCATTGGCGATCGCATAATTCGGGGCATAATTAAAAAAAGAGAAGAAGCCCAGGAGATTTATCAAGAAGCGAAACAGGAAGGAAAAACGGCAGGGTTATTGGAACAACAAAGAGACAACATATTTACCCAGTCTTTAGCGAATATTCAACCAGGAGAAAAAATTGATGTTGTCATTCGCTACACTAACACTCTGCAATTTATCGGTAGTGATTACGAATTTACTTTTCCTCTGGTAGTAGCACCTCGCTACCAATCAGGAACACCAACGGGTAAAAATTTTAATCCTTTTGAAGCACCAGCCTGGGCAAACAATGTTGAAAAAACTCGATCGGGTAAAGACATTGACATAACTGTAGAAATTGATGCTGGGGTAGCTATTTCTGAGGTTCAGTCCCCGTCCCATCCAGTCAAGATTCAGAATACTAATTCTATTACACGAGTGTCTCTTGCTAATCGAGATCTTATTCCCAACCAAGACTTGATTCTGCGTTATCAGGTTATGGGTGCAGAAACTCAAGCTACAGTAATGACCCAAAGGAATAAGCAGGGCGGACACTTTGCTACCTATTTGATTCCAGCCGTGAAGTATAAACCAGAACAGATCGTTCCCAAAGACGTGATCTTTCTGATAGATACTTCTGGATCGCAAAGGGGAGCAGCCATAGAGCAATCAAAAGAACTAATGCGCCAGTTTATTAGTGGTCTAAATGAAGACGATACTTTTAATATTATTGATTTTGCTAACAGTACCAGCAAGCTAGCAGATGAGCCGTTAGCGAATACTAGGGAAAATCGCGCCAAAGCCTTAGATTATGTCAGTAAGCTCGATGCTAATGGTGGCACAGAATTAATGAATGGCATCAATACCGTCCTGAATTTTCCTGCTGCTGCTGATGGGCGTTTACGCAGCATTGTTTTGCTCTCTGACGGTTTGATCGGCAATGACGAGGAAATTATTGGGAAAATACGAGAACAACTTCAGCCAGGCAACCGATTGTATAGCTTTGGAGTAGGTTCTTCTACTAATCGATTTTTGCTTAACCGCTTGGCAGAGTTGGGGCGTGGCACGGTAACTATCTTGCCACCTGAAGAAAGTGCTGTAGAAGTCGCAGACAAGTTCTTTCGAGAAATTAATAAGCCTGTAGTAACAAATATTGAGGTGAACTGGATTGGTGATGGTGAAGCACCAGAAATCTATCCTCGGCAATCCCCAGACTTATTTGCCAGTCAACCACTCGTACTTTACGGACGCAAGCAGGATGGTAAAAGCGGGCAATTGAAGATTACAGGAACTATCGCGGGTGGTCAATCTTATGAAGAGGTATTGGATGTTAATTTTCAACAGGTTAGCGGAAACAGTGCGATCGCGCAACTGTGGGGGCGATCGCGCATCAAAGATTTAATGAATCAGATGTATGGTCGAGAAAATCCTCAAGATATCTCAGCAGTTACTGAGACTGCTCTGGACTATAATCTGCTTTCTAAATACACTGCCTTTGTAGCGGTTGCTGAAGAGTTACCAGTCAATTTTGATAACTCTAAGGAAAATCAAAATATTGCAGAAAGATTGAATTCTAGTGGTCAACAAGTAAATTTATCAAACTCTAAACCCACAAGTAATAATACTAGTGTACCAGAACCAAGGGATATTATTGGTAACTTATTAGCTTTGATATTTTTATTACTTTTCTTTACTCGCAAACGCTGGAATCAGTTAGCAAATAGACTTTTACATAAACTAATAACCAAATCTAGATGATGCTGAGCAATTTTGTAGATTATGGATTAGGAAAATGCGATCGCCACCAGTCAGACCAGTCAAACCAAACTGTTTCTAAGGTACGATAGGTTTCTTCAGCAGAAGAATCATGGTCTAAAGGCAGCGATAAATGCGCCCATAGACATCTTCGGTCTTTAAGTTTTGCCTCACCAAGCAACCAGAGAACAACCCGATCTAAACGCGCATCATAAATCAATCGATTGCGATTAAACTGGTCGCTAGTAATTGTGCTGCCACCACGGGAATTTAGGCAAGCACTTAGATAAGCTTTGCCTTTATGGTCAAACACACTATAAAACCCTCCCTCACGATCCTGTCGCAATACAGGTAAAAGTTCTCCTGTCTTATGAGTGATAAAACTTTTTAGATCGCCATTGGTATCGATCAAGTAACGCATTTCAATATCTAAAAACCTATTATTTTGACGATAACGATAGTGCTTTCCCGAAACAAAGCTTCCTAAAAGATGTGCTGGGTTTTGAACTAAATGGGGATTAACAGAGCCACTACTTAACAACTTCCATTGCTTTAAAGGAACAGATTGTGGAAAGGTAAAATCTGTGACGCGGGGAGATTTTGCTGTGGGATAAACTATAGATTTTCCTAAAACAAAAGTACTTGCGATCGCAATAACCACTAAAAGTAAAGTTCGAGACTTATTC
>JASJDI010000089.1 GCA_030065155.1 Xenococcaceae cyanobacterium MO_188.B29 | reverse complement strand
CTCACTCAAAATCTTGGTACTTTTGAGAAAATTTAGGAGCAAAAATTAAATTTAGTAATGCGCAACTCATTACTCCTTACTTATTACTCATTACTTATCCTCACAGACTACTTTTTCAGCAAACCCTAAATAGTGTTATTAGGAAATTTTAGCCACAGATCATAACCAAAAAGTCTATTCATCTTGAGCAGAATAAATAACTGCTTCTAAGATTGGTTGTTGGATTAAATCTTTTTTACCCAAATCTGTAAGTAAATGATTCCAGGCTTCTATTATTTCAGAATTGTTGGGTTTTTTTTGTCGTAGCTGTGCCAAATTAGTTAAGGCATCATACAAAATATTGTTTTCTAGATAGACAGAATAATGCTGAGAAGGAAATGCTGCTAAATCTTGTTTCAAATTATAAGTTATGGGTAAACGTCGTAACCAACCTTCAAAAAATATATCTGGTTTATCTTCTGTGGGAGAACAATAAATTTGTAAATTCCAGCTATAGTCTTTGTCTGGCTCTAAAGCATATTTTTGCTCTTGAGGTAAAGCAATACCCATAATACCCGATCGCTCTCGAAGATCGATTTTGGTACGATAAATAGTCTTAGTAGTTTGTACTTCAGCTAGAGTAAATTCTAAATGACCAATTTCCCCTACAGTGTAAGGACTATAAAACCAAAAGATGGGATGAGCAGATACAGTGAAGTCTCTAATGCCACTATCGAGTAAATAAACTAGAGATGAATTAGTAGAATCACAAGTTTGATTACTGTTGGGTTCACTCCGAGTACCTCCTGCGGAAAAAGAATCGTCTGGTGTACCTGTAGAAGGTGCTGGGGGTAAATTTGCTACTTCTTGGGCTACTACTGAATAAGATATACTAATCAAGCTAATCGTACTTAGTAAAATCAACCAAAATTTTTTTGGCGATCGCCAGATAGTTAGAATCATAATCTTATTGTGATTTGATGCTGGTTATCTTCTGTATTAGATAAACTTTCCATTACCTTTGTTTCTGGGACAAGGAGATTGTACATATGCAGCATCTGGCAATAATTAACAATTCTTAATCATTAGATTAATCACGATTTTTCTGGTTGTGCTGAGAATTTTCCCAAACTAGTACATAACTTCCAGTCAGAATAATTCCAACAGCTGAAGGTACAAAGGGCAACCAAGCACCTTGGATTAAACCCAACCAACCAACTAAACTCAAAATAGCTACAGAGCCAGCCATACCTAAGCTACGAGCTAGGGGGACACGCCAAAACCAAACGACCAAACCACCTGTTAATGACCAACAAAATACCCAGATAGTATCTCCCCATTGCGGTAGCCACCAAAATAAAGGTCGATTGTTTTCTACTGCACTTAAGATCTGGCTAACTACGTGAGCATGAATAGATACACCATCAATTTTTCCCCTGGGAGTATCGTGAATATCAGGAACAGTTATGGCTTGACTATTCATACCAATGAGTACTACTCGGTTTTTTACCCAACTCGGATCGAAATTACCTCCACTTTTCAACACGTCACGAACAGTTACAGTTTGAGCAATAGGATGAGCATGACGATAGGCTATTAAAAGTTGATTGCCTCGTGCATCTAGAGTTTGATAGCCAGCACTTCTATTGCCTAAACGTTGAAAAATCTGTGAACCAAACTGCCAATTTTCCCCTGAGATAGCCACAGGAATATTTTGGGTTTCAAAATAGCGATCGACTAATTGTAAAGCCAAAGAGTAGCTACTATCGCACCGAGAAGCCTGATCGACAGGGTTAGGACTGCGAGAAAGCAGATATCGACGGACAGTATCATCTTGTCCTTGAGTTAAACGGCTATCGTCGGGTAAATCAGCAAAACTAACTTGTTCTGGAGGGCTTTGTAGAGGAGGAGAAACACTATTTTCTAGATTTTCCCCTGCACAGACTACTATTAGATTAGAATCATTTTGGAAGTGTTTGCCTAAAGCTTGATGTCCTGCTAAATTATTTTCAGGCACAGGGCGATCGCGAAAAAGATCCAAACCAATAGCTGCTGGTTGATAAAATTGCAATTTATTGATTACTTTTGCTAATACCCAGTCTGGTAAAGGGTAGCCATAGCGGTTAATGTCTTCCTCATCTACTCCCACAATTAAGATACGACGATCGGCTGGTTCTGAGGGCATTTTTTGGATAAAATAGTCAAAAGCTTTTAATTCCCAAGCTTGTAATCCCCCTAACCATCGTAAGATCATCAGGAAGATAGTCACGATCGCCGTAGTGAGAAAAACTGTAGTTAGTCTGGGTTGAGGAGAGGAAAAATGAGGTTGAGAAAGATGAGGACTAAAATCGAGTTTATTTTTTAATTGTTGCCAGGAGAGAGGTACTTCAGCAGGATTTTGGAAAATTACAGGTAGCCAGCTAGCCCCAGGAAATTCTCCTTCTATACTTTGTAATCTTTCTCTTGCTTCCCTTACCGCTAAAGGAAAAGATTGTCCTCGACTGTAAGCTGTTAAAAAATACTTTAAGAATTGTTGGGCGACCATATCTGGTACTGGTTCGCGCATCACAATCATTTGGGGAAGAGACAAGTCTGTCAATTTGATAGCTAAACCCAATCCAGCACAAGAGTTAAAAATAGCTAATTTTAATCCTCTTTCGATCGCTTTATTCAGGGAGTTTTTGAGTTGAGGAATAGTTAAACTTTCTTGGGAGTTAAGAACAATTGTACCTGTTTGCTCGTCTTCTAAGCTATAACTATGTCCTGCAAAAAAGAGAATATCCCATCCTTTTTGCTCCCATAATGTATCATCTAGTTCTTGACGTTTAGGTTCTACTAAAAAGACTATTTCTGCTCCTGGTATATTCGTCAATAATTGCTTATCTTTCTCTAGATCAATTCCGGTAGAATCTCCAAAAATAGCTAAAATTCTTACTTGCTTACTAGCTGTGGGAATTTGCTTTCTTGGCTCAAAATTTAAAGAACCTAAAGACACTTCTGCATTGCTATAGTCAGTAAAGAATTGCCAAATATACCAAGGTAATCTCCTGAGTTGATAATTATCTGTCTGGATAATAAAATATATTTCTGCCTCAGGTTCTAATTGTCTGCGTAGTTGACGTTCTATAGGTAGAAAATCAGGACTAGCTAACCAATTATTCAGATTTCTTTGTAATTCATTACAGATATTAGTAAAGTCACTGGACGAGACATGAGTAATATCTGCATCATTAATGCAAATATCATCTTCTTCAAGATCTTTGGTTAGGGATGAATGATCGGGGTAGGTTCTTAAGCAAGATTGTAAAGGACTGCGAACATTGAGTGAGCGAGCTTTGTAGAGTAACTCATACAATAACTGCCAACGGCGATAATTTTCCAGAATTTTAGGAGAAGCTGGTAGACTTCCCGAAAATTCCATTATCTTTCCTGACAAATGCAGTCTAGCACTGACGAAAGGAAAACCATGCAGTAAGCAACCTTTCCCTAGGTTTAAGAAAACAAAATTACTCATCCATTTCAGATTAATCGAGGGAGAACTCTTCTGTAATGCTATAACTGTTTAGTGCCACTCGGATCAAAAATCTTTTTTTTCTTGGACAAGTAAAATGTTTGAGTTGAATCAATTCATCTTGACTACGAGCTTCAAATTCTTGTAGTATTTTGCCTGATTGGTTAATCAAAGCCAGTTTAATATTTGTTGGCAAATAGTTCTTTTCTCCAGTCGGGTGAAGTTGCACGCGGACTCCTATTTTATTTTCTGTTTCTGGTGTCATACCAATAAGTAAAGCAACCGATTGATTACCCAACTGCATGCCTAAATCTAGTAGCTTTACCCCTTCTACTTTAGAAGACAAGCTTTCTGAGTTACTCCGCAAGGCATAAACATTAGCATCCATTGCTGAATTGATAAACTCGGCAAGAGGCTGCCAACCTAGAGTGAATTTTCCCTGTAACCATTCAGACAAATCAACTGTACTTTTACTTAATTGGGGAGTTTCCATTAGTTTGTGTTGTTGATATAGTTTTTTTCTCCAGCGATCGTCAGTAATTAATGCTGACCATTCTTCAAAAGGAAGATTGAGTCTTAGAGATCCTCGATCGCTTCTGGCTAACCTACTTAATAAAGTTCTAGCATCATTAGCTGATAAAGAGGGGGGAAAAAACTTTAGGGTTATCTTAGAGTTGATAAGCTCTCCAAAGGGAAAAGGTTTTAATTGGCTTTGGTAGTCCAGGTTAGATTCTACTATCAACCACAGGGCAGTAAGCTCTTCCATTAGTTCTTCTGCTGGCAAATAATACGTCTCATCTACAGAATTATATTTACCCTGTTGGCGTAATTGTTCATAGGTTGTATATCCCCATATTCTGAGCCAACATTTTTCTAGATTTATTTCTACTGCTAAATAAAAATTGCCAACCCAATCAGGAATATCTACCCATTCTCTGGGGACACGGAATTCAGAACAATTTTTTTCTTCATGAGGAATGATAATTATCCGTTTTTGGTTTAGTTCGATCGCTGTTCCTGATAAGATCTGCCAAAAATTTAGTAAATCTGCTTGTTTCCATATTTTAGGACTTAAATTAAAATTTTGTTCTGTCTCTAAATAATTCAGTAGAGTATGTAAACATAAATAATTGAGAAAAGTATGCCAACGAGTAGTTATATTTATGTAGTTTTTGGACTGAATTTCCTGCCAAGCTTTTTCTCGTTCTTGGGGAGTAAATTCTAATAATAACTGGTCTGGATATATCGCAGTCAAATCTTCTATGGTCAAGGACATCTTACTCACCTCATTTGATATAGAAAAGCTGTGTTTTTTTGTATCCATTTCTTGATAAACTTGTTTAGGTATTTTTCAGCCGAACTAAATTGAGACAAATTAATTTTTAACTCATGTTCAATACCTACTTGCAAAAGACTTTTGAGTTTGTCATATATTTGATTGTATTGCTCGCTCCATAAATTATCATCGGCTGAATGGCTGATTAAGACTTCTTTTTCATTCCAGGAAAAATTATTTTTTATGATCGAAACTAGAATGTTGCCAATACAATCTTTACAATATTTTTGTAGATATTCTTTGATGTATTCTAAATTGTCTAAGCATAGTCTATTTAGTTCTTCTATACTAATACTTTCTGCTGAATATTTTGACAACAAAATACAGATAGTTTTTTTGAGAATATTTTTTTGTTGTCTTTGAAAATAACGAGTTACTTGATACTGTTTTTGCAAATTGAGAAGAGAAAGCAAGTCGATCTGATTTATTTCTAACCCTAGCCATAAAAGTAAACTAGTTTTACCATTTTGATTGAGAGAATGAAAACTGTCTAAAATAGTGTTCTCTAGTTCAGCTAAATGAGTTTGTTTTTCTGTTTGTAATAATCGATCTGGCTCATTATTACCTAAGTTTATGGCTATATTTTGCTCTTCGATGGAAATAAACTGTTTTTGCAAAGTCATCCTTGCTGCTTTGATACAAACAGTTAATAATTCTTGTATTTTTTCGGAAACAATTAACGTTGCATCGGTATCTTGTTTGGATAATCTCTGATTGTAAACAATAGCAATTTGTTCTAATTGTTGTCCAGATAAATAAGTGATAGATTTTCTGTTGATTTTCCCCTTGGCATCGGGAGGAAAAAACTCTAAAAATAGTTCTTGGAAGATTTGACACGCTAAACAATGTTGCCTGATTTCCCCAGAAGAAATACCGTAGAATCTCAGATATTTTTCTAGTTTAGTTGGAGTAAGGGAGTTTAATAAACCATAATCTGATAATTTAATTGCTCTCAGTTTAAAATCTTTAACTACCTGATTAGTAATTGTCCGATTTAAAGTTTTTCTCGCATAACCATAAAGAGGAAAGTTACTACAAAAATCGAAGTTTTTTAATAATTTTCCTGGTCTCAAGGAGGCTTCACAAGCAATTAGAAAACATTCTTCTAAAGGATAATGCAATTTAAAATTAGGCGATTGTTTGAGTCGATCACTTATTTGTTTTGCTGCATAGAAGCAAATGAGTTGTAAATAGCTAATTAATAATTGTTGATAAAGTTGATTAGAAATTACTAATAAATAAAAACCATACAAGGGAAATTGATTAAACAGTATAGTTGGATAAGTATGAGTAAAATTAATTAGATTTTTTAAAAAAAAACGAGACCAATATTCTTCACTAGCAGTTGGCTCATGTTCTACTAAGTAGGTCATCAGTTCTTTTAAGAAAGGATAATGATTTTGTACTAGTGTAGCTCTTGTCTTACCAGGTTCATCTCTAATATAGATGTACATTGAGAATCGCTTGATAATTTGTTCATGGTGAGAAGTTTTTTCTCCAACTATCTGTAATTTTGATGACATAGTCAATGGATTGCTGGCTCTATTATTTAACTATAGTCACTCTCAGCTAAGGTTTATGCAGTAGATTTTTTAAACTTGAAAAATGTTTAAGGCAACATTTAATGACTTTAAAATTACATATATACTTCTCGATAAAATGCTAATTGTTGTTGAGCTAAAGCTTTATTGGTATATTTTTCTCTAGCTCGATCGAGTCCTTTTTGAGCCAGCTTATCTAATAACTCTGGCTGTTCGATTAGCTGTTGCAAACAATTTTTTAAAGCTTGGGCATCTCCTTCAGGAAAAACCAAACCAGCATCTTCTATTACATTAGGAATTTCTCCTGAATCTGAACCGACAACAGCAACACGACAAGCCATTGCTTCAATTAAAACATGACCAAATTGTTCTTTCCAACCCGCAGCCGTTAGGGTTGTAAAATTATAAGTGGTTTCAGAGGGTAGAACTAGGGTACTCATTAGGTTGATATAACAAGGTACTTCATCGTGAGGAACACTCTCGACGATAATGAGCTTACTTTGGATACCTGCTTCTGTTGCTGTTTTTTCTATCTCTTCTTTTAGCTCACCCCTACCTAATAAAAGTAGTTTCCAAGATAATTCTTGTAAACCTGCTAAAGCTTTAATTAAAGTTAAGATACCTTTTTCAGGTACAAATCTACCGACAAAGCCAATAACGAAATCATTGTTAGTAATAGCTAATTTAGACATCAATTCTGGTTGAATTTGAGGGGAAAATAGTTGTTCATCTACCCCCAATTGAGGTAAGACTTTTACTTTTCCTCCATAACCATGTTCTCGTAAAACATCCACCCCATCTTGATTTCCAGATATGATTCCATGAGTATTATTTAAGTTATATTTTTCCAATAAAGAAATAGGGAATTTATTAGTGTAGGGAAGATTCCACCAAGTAAAAAAGATATTTTTTGCCTTGAGTCCTAAGAAGCGATTAAGAGTAATTAATTGAGCGTATCCTAACGATTTTGCTCCTTGTTCTACCTGAATAATATTAGGCTTAAAATTTTTAAGTAACTCAATAATATCAGCACCGAAAGTAAGTAATCCTTGATTATTTTGACTAAAGTTAGAAATAGGAACTATACTCAAGTTTCCTTCAATTTTTTCTTGTGGCTCAATAATTTTATTTTGTACACCACCAGGTCGCCACTTTTTAGGGACTACTATTGTTACTTCTAGATCCGATGATAAACGAGACAATTCTCTGAGTTTTTCACAGTTGAGATCGACAATGTAAGTATGACTGGCAACAAGAATTCTCATAATATCTTAAAGAGTGAGCAAATATATAGTTCACCATATTCTGTTTTAGTCTATTAACTTAAAAAGGGTTTGACAATGCCAAACCCTTTTTAAAATTTATCAGTTAAATTACTTTCAATAGAGATGAAAAAACAATATTTTCTTCTCTTTTTGATTGAACCCTAAAACTTCCGATTGCTAGAATTTATTCAGCCTCTGTAGTTTGCGCTGGTACTTCTGAGTCTACTACACCCTCTTGGGCAGCACCATTATCTGGAGAGGTTACGTCTTCAGTAGGGGGGGTACAAGCACCTAATATAGTTACTAAGCCAAAAACTAAGAAGATGGGAAGCAGTCTGATTGATTTTACGCTCATAAATTCTGAATCCTTCTAGCTTACTGTTTCTAATACTTTATTCGCGATTCGCTTTCCAACGTTAGAAATAAAAAATAAAAAATTAGATTACAGATAACCCCTAGGATTGAAAAAAAACCCATAATGGTTCAAGCTGTGGGAAAAACTAGCATTATTGAAAATTTATAGCTAATACATAGCCAATACCTTATGAACCAAAAGAGGGATTATGGAGCGAGTCGTTTAAGTTCCCAAGTTTTCTCTTCAATAAGACTATAACGAATACGATCGTGGAGACGATTAGGACGACCTTGCCAAAATTCAATCACTTGAGGAATAACTCGAAAACCACCCCAATGAGAAGGACGGGGAATTTTTTGCTCTTGATATTGCTCTTGTAATTGCCCTAGTTTGCGATCCAATACTTCACGGCTCTCAATTAGTTGGCTTTGAGGAGATGCCCAAGCACCCAGTTGAGAACCTTGAGGACGACTATAAAAGTAACTATCTGATTCAGAATTACTGACTTTTTCTACGCTACCTTCAATTCTGACTTGTCTTTCTAATTCTCCCCACCAAAAAACGAGAGCAGCTTGAGGATTTTCCGCCAATTGTCTTCCTTTGAGACTATCGTAGTTAGTAAAAAAGACAAAACCCCGCTCATCAAAATTTTTTAGTAAAACAATACGGGCAGAAGGTTGACTATTAGCATCAACTGTGGCTAAAGTCATAGCGTTTGGTTCTAGCAACTGAGCATCTACAGCTTGTTGAAACCAAAGCGCAAATTGTTGGACAGGATTAGGATCAACTTCAGTCTCATTTAGACCTGAGAGAGTATAATTTTGTCGTAAATTGGCAACAGATAAATTCATAGCTATATTGTTGATCTTAATCTTAATTATTGACCCAATTAGGATTATTTGTTTTTACTATTATTAACTAATGAGTAATAATTATTAAATTCATGGCTGTAGTCTCCACTCAAAGCGCGATCGCCAATTTAATTAATTTAGCAGAACGAGGAGAAATAGACCCTTGGGATGTCCCTGTAATTTCCATAATCGATCGATTTTTAACTGAATTAGGGTTGCTCGATGAAAATATTGCAGCACAACAAAATGCTGATTTACCTCAATCTGGTCAAGCTTTTGTCTGGGCATCAATGCTAGTTTTGCTCAAAGCAGATACCCTCGAACTGCTACGGCAAGAAAATGAGCCAGAAGAAATCGATGAATTTATTGATGAGGAAATCTTACTAGAAGGAGAGAACAAACGTTCTTTACCTTTACATTTAGAACGTCATTTACGCCGACGTACTTCAACTGCCTCAGTGGGTAAACGCAGGGTAACATTACAAGAATTAATTGAGCAACTAGAACATATAGCAGCAGAAATAGAGGCAGATGCTACTAATTCTCGTCCCCGCAAATCTTCTCGTTCCCGCAGAGATGCTATTCGTGCCATTACTCAACTAGCTCATAATGAGAATCTAAGTGAATTAGCTATTCAATTAGAACGTTTTCTTTACTCAGACTTGCCCAAGTTAGCTCCCGAACAAGACTATATTGATTGGGAAGAATTAGTACAGTGGTGGATTAATAAAGATAATGCTAATGACCAAGTATTAATAAGTAATTCTAATCATTCTTCTTCATCAGAGAAAGCAGGAATATTTTGGGCGTTATTATTGCTCTCTGCTCAGTCAAAAGTAGAGTTATCCCAAGAAGAATTTTATCAAGATTTAACTATTCGCCCCCTCAATTTCCAACTGGAACTTTAGCTCTATTAAGATATTGCTGATAGACTAGAGTAGTTCTAAAATCCACATGGATCTGGTTGAGGAGAAGCATTCATGAAAGCCATGATTCTTGCTGCTGGCAAAGGCACTAGAGTACGTCCCATTACATACACAATTCCCAAACCTTTAATTCCCATTTTGCAAAAGCCAGTGATGGAGTTTTTATTGGAACTTCTGAGAAAACATGGCTTTAGTGAGATTATGGTTAATGTCAGTCATCTGGCTGAAGAGATCGAAAACTATTTTCGAGATGGTCAACGTTTTGGGGTTGATATCGCTTATTCATTTGAAGGAAGTATTGTTGAAGGAAAACTTGTAGGGGCAGCTCTTGGTTCTGCGGGTGGGTTAAAACGAATTCAAGACTTTAATGCTTTTTTTGATGATACTTTTATTGTTTTGTGTGGTGATGCACTAATCGATCTTGATTTAACTGCAGCTTTAAAATGGCATAAAGAAAAAGGATCGATCGCAACAATTGTAACTAAATCTGTACCGAAAGAGGATGTTCCTAGTTATGGTGTTGTCGTTACCGATGACGATGGTAAGATTAAATCCTTCCAAGAAAAACCATCTGTGGAAGAAGCTTTAAGTACAGAAATTAATACTGGTATTTATATTTTTGAACCCCAAGTTATTGACTATATACCTCCTAAACAAAAGTATGACATTGGCGGTGAATTATTTCCTCAACTAGTGGAGATGGGTGCGCCTTTTTATGCCGTCTCCATGGATTTTGAATGGGTAGATATCGGTAAAGTTCCTGATTATTGGCACGCTATTCGGGGAGTTCTAACTAAAGAAATTAAAAATGTTGACATCCCTGGTAAAGAAGTTTCCCCAGGCATTTATACAGGTCTTAATGTTGCTGTAAATTGGGACAAAGTAAATATCAAAGGGCCAGTTTACATTGGTGGTATGACCAAAATTGAAGATGGAGCAACTATTATTGGTCCAGCTATGATTGGTCCTAACTGTTGGATTTGTAGTGGAGCAACAGTAGATAACAGTGTTATTTTTGAATATTCTCGTTTGGGTGCTGGAGTAAGGTTAGTGGATAAACTTGTGTTTGGACGCTACTGTGTCGATAAAACAGGGGCAGCGATCGATGTTCAAGCAGCAGCCCTCGATTGGTTAATTACAGATTCTCGTCAAACTATGGTTGAGCAAGAACCGACGGGAGATATGATCAAAGACTTGCTGAAAAATGGTGGGTGAAACAGTATCAGTAGAGCAAGTTAATCCAACCCAAATAGATTTACAAGTAGACGATCGAGGAGATCGTCTCGATCGCTGGTTATCTGAACAGTTGCCAGATATTTCTCGTTCTCGTCTACAAAAATTAATTGAGGAAGGTAATGTTGAGTTAAATGGGAGTGTCTGTAGTAGTAAGAAAATTAAAGTCCACAAGGGCGATCGCTTACATCTTACTATTCCTACTCCCCAACCTCTAGACTTACAACCAGAGGCTATTCCTCTAGATATTCTCTATGAAGATGAACATCTAATAATTATTAATAAAGCTGCTAATTTGGTAGTTCATCCTGCCCCTGGTCATGAGACTGGTACATTAGTTCATGCCTTACTTTATCATTGTCAAAACTTAGCAGGAATTGGTGGAGTACAACGCCCTGGTATTGTTCATCGCTTAGATAAAGATACCACTGGCGCGATCGTAGTAGCGAAAACAGATTTTGCCCATCAACATCTCCAAGCACAAATTAAAGCCAAAACTGCCAGAAGGGAATATTGGGGAATAGTTTACGGTTCACCTAATAATACAGAAGCTACTATTAATTTACCTGTTGGTCGTCATCGGGTCGATCGTAAAAAAATGGCGGTTGTTCCTGTCGAAAAAGGTGGCAGAGAAGCTATTACCCATTGGCAAGTTTTAGAAAGATTGGGTAACTATAGTTTGCTGGAATTTATTTTAGGGACAGGACGTACCCATCAAATTAGAGTTCATTGTAGCCATAGCGGTCATCCTCTTGTCGGCGATCCTCTTTACAGTTCTGGTCGTTCCCTAGGACTGAATTTAACTGGTCAAGCTCTCCATGCCCGTAAACTAAGTTTACAACATCCAGTCTCGGGAAAATTAATTGAAGCGATCGCGCCTTTACCTACTGAATTTACTAAGCTTTTAAATGTGTTGCGTCAACGAAGTTCTGTGTAGTAAGTCAAACAATACAATAGAACTGTTAAGTAGCTAGGCAGAATTAAATATAAGATAGAAAAGTTTTATTCCTCCTCTGCTCCTCCGCTCCTCTGCCCTCACTCATTTTATAATTAATTGCACCCACCTACTTATGAGCGAATTTCCAATCGTTGGTGATCTTGCAAGATTTTTTTAACTTCCTCGGTAGGAAGAGAGGCAATCGCGTCTAGCAATTTCCCTGTATTTCCTTCTGCTCCCCACTGATACCCCAGCTTTAGTGCCATTTTTTTGAGTGTTTCAGGAGTATTGGCAGCTACCCTGACTTGTAGTACTACTCGATCGAGTTTTGGTCTACCCATTAGCTTCTCCTGCTGTATCTGGCTGAGTGATTCCTATCTCCCAAAGTTTTTGTTGTACATCGTCTAAATTAAGTCCACAGTAATAATATTCCCGCTTTGCTAGGTGAACTAGATAGTAACCGAGTTTCCCTTGATATCTGCGAAATAGTTCGGTTAATATTTGATTTTTAGTTAAATCAAAATATTTCTCACGGTTTATCCAGTCAAACTCGCAATCGCTAAGTTTAAATATTCCATCTCCTTTACTATGAACCCAACCATTAGGCTTACGTTTAATTACTTGGATATAACCTGGGTAAAAAATATAGTCCATGCTAAATTAATATTGAGAAAGTTTGCAGAAAACTTCTCTCTAGTTGCATCTAGAGAGAAGCAAAGGGGCTACTCTTCTTCGTCCAACTCAGAAGAATCTTGAGCATCTAGTTCAGCTTCGATATCGCTGCTGTAAGCAATATCTTCTTTGTCGCTGCCTTTTTGCTGTTTACCCCATACGTCAGCACCAAGGTGACGATAAACGACTTCAGGATTATATTTTTTCTGTCCGTTGCCGTTTTTTTTGGGTTTGTTCGTCTTTCTCACCTCCTTTATTGTCACTTTCTTTATTCTATAATGCTTATAGAGTAAATGAAATACATTTTCTTGTGCGCTCAAAGTTCACAAATTGACAATGAACAATTACCTCTTCTTGAAAGAAGAGGATTGAAATTAAGGAAAAGTTTTTCTTTTTATTTCTCCTTAAAAAGAGAGGTGGCGACCCGCCTTGAATGCGATTCAAGGCGGAACGTGCCACCGCATTCCGCGGTCTTAAACCAAATTAAACAATTGTCACGACTCGCGCGTTCCTTAGCTGCGGTCTCCGCAGCAGGATCACTCGTCAATTATCAATTGTCCATTGATAAAATCAAGGCTTAGCTTTGAGAGATAGGGGAGATTTTGAAGAACTGAGCTTCTATTTTAAGTAATGGAGAAAGTCTAAGGTAGAATTACCTATAGGGAGTTGACCTAGCCAAAATTGCAGAATGAATACTTTTCCTCAATCTTTAGACGAAGCAGTAAACCAAGCCAAAGAAGCGACCTTAGCTGCCTTAGCTGATGGTTATAATCGCGTACAAGTAGAATTAGTTATTGCTGAGATTCCCCTACAAGCTCAAGCATTAGCTCTAGAATTTACCACTATCTTTACTGAATATGGTTCTGGATTAAAAGTTCTCTTTCCTGATACTGGTGCTGCTTCTCTAGCTAAGCGAGATTGGGGTGAAGTTGCTTTTCGAGTTACAGACTTAGGTAGTCGTTATACTCCTGTAGAAACCAAAGTTGCTCCAGAAGATGAACTTTTTTTGTTGGTTTGCCCCTCTTCAGTAGAAGTTGAGCGGGTAGAAAAACTCTGTAATGCAGCAGGCGATCGCCCTGTGGTGCTTCTAATTCCTCAATTAGAAGATGTTTCTATTGTGGGAATTGGTTTGGCTGCTCGTCAACTACGAGAACGCTTTATCAGTACTCTCTTTTCTGCTTACTATTTTCAACCCTTAGAAGGTGCTGCTTTATTGCGCTGTCATCCTTCGCCTTGGCAAATTTGGCTAGAAAAAGAAGAGGGTTATGAATTAGCTAGTGAACAAGCACAAAAACCTGTAGGCGATGCCTTGGAAAGATTGTTACTGAAATTAACTAGTGGTGACAATACAGAAGATAGCAACATCCCTCGACCCAAAAAATCGGGTATCTTATCTAATCTACAAAAGATGATTAGAGCTTTAAACCAATAGACTTTTGACATTTATTCCAACGTAGTTTTTTATGTAGTAGGGACGTTCCAGGGAACGTCCCTACTCCTGGATTATTTGAAATTTATGCCGTTATCAAATTCCCATGCCGAGAATTATAACCCTCTTAGCGTAGCACCCATGATGGATCGGACAGACCGTCATTTTCGTTATTTGATGCGGAAAATTACTCGTTATACTTTGCTGTATACCGAGATGATTACCACTCAGGCAATTGTTCATGGCGATCGCCCTAAACTCTTAGATTTCTCTCCTGAAGAAAAACCCCTCGTACTGCAACTAGGAGGAGATAATCCGCAAGAATTGGCTGAATGCGCTCAAATTGCTCAAGATTGGGGATATGACGAAGTAAATCTTAACATTGGTTGTCCTAGTCCCAGAGTACAGAATGGTAACTTTGGTGCTTGTTTAATGACACAACCAAATTTAGTTGCTAAAGCAGTAACTAAAATGCAGCAAGCAGTAAGTATTCCTGTTACGGTAAAGCATAGAATTGGGGTAGACGATCGCGATCGCTATGAAGATATGGCGGAGTTTGTCAGGATTGTGGCAGAAGCTGGTTGTCAGCGTTTTAGTGTACACGCTCGTAAGGCTTGGTTACAAGGTTTAAGTCCCAAAGAAAATCGCAATGTTCCTCCTCTGCGTTATGAGGATGTCTATCGTCTTAAACAAGATTTTCCTTCTTTATTGATTGAAATTAATGGCGGAATTACAACTTTAGAACAAATAAAACATCATCTTAACTATGTAGATGGGGTAATGATTGGACGTGCTGCTTACGATAATCCCTATCTTTTTGCTACAGTCGATCGAGATATTTATAATCAGGAGACAGAACCCCCAACTCGTCATCAGATTGTTGAAGCGATGTTTCCCTATATAGACTATTGGGTAGGCAAAGGAGTTAAGTTACATTCTATCAGTCGCCATATGCTGCAACTGTTTGCAGGGCAACCAGGAACAAAAGCCTGGAAACGCCATATTAGCGAAAATGCTCATCTAGATAGTGCAGATTCTTTGGTAATTAGTAGTGCTTTAACTAAGATTCCCTAGAAGAATACCGATTCAGTATTCATAAATTCCTGGTTGGGTAAGACAAGGGAGAGTGGGAAGCAAAGGGAGAAAAGGGAGGAGCAAGGTAATATCAATTCTCGAAAGTAACGAGAGACTTCGTGTTGGGGAGAAGTCAGGAGTCAGAAGTCAGAAGCCAGAATAAACAAGGGCTTGAAAGCTTTTTTCTAAAAATAAATAAATCTCTATATATTTAGCTATTTTTGAGGATCGGTATAATTTCTTCCTTGTCTACCGTGTCCTCCCTGTCCTCCTTGTCCCTTTTTTCCATAACTTTTGGGATTAATGAATTGGTGCTTTTGTAGTTCGCTACTAAGGTATTCACCAATTGAATAACTAGACATTTCTAATAATTAATTTCAGTCTCCTAATATACAATAGTGAAATTTTTATTTTTGAAGATGTCTACTATCAAACTTGTTTTTCCTATCTTGAGTCTGTTTTATTTTCTTAGCAGTTGCAATAATATCAATATTTCTAATCAATCTAAAGGTAATATAGACAATTGTCCTCAACCGGCTGAAGAATTACCTAAGATTAAAATCACCTCAGCAGAAGATGTATTTACGGCTTTTGATTATCAAATTCGTGACATTACTGCTGATGCCGACACAATTAGCTTTCAAAGTCCTAATTATGATTTTGTTTTTTGTCGCGGTAATAATAATTGGACAGTACAGCCAAAAACTTTAAATCAACCAGCTAATGACGAAGTACAAACAGACTTAGCCAACCCATCTTATGAAACTATTGAATTAAATCAAACGAGCTATCAATATAGGGTTATTCTCGATCCTAATCCTTTTCCCAATTTTCAAGCAGAACCAGATAAGGTTATTTTTGAATTAATACTTCCGGGTAATGAACAACCACAACGTCAAGTAGTTTATACTCTGGAACAAACCAAACAAGCTCAAACTGGAATCCAGTTGGGTGTACCTACTATTTCTAAGGTATTAATCTGGAACAATCGCTTATTTTGGTCAATTTCTCCTGAACAAGGAGAAGGAAACGGTGGTATTGCGACTATTGTTAGTTACAATCCTCAAACAGACAAAATTAGCTTAATTCAACCAGAAGAAATTGTAGGACAACAGATTAATGATTTTGTCATCTCTGGAGAAGCTAGTAATCCGACTATTTGGTTAGCAACTCAGATGAGTGGTGAAGGCAATCCTTATTTACCAAGTATGGGATTGGTTGCTTATCACTCTAATAGTGAAGACTTTACTTATAGTTCTCTTGCTGTTTATCATGTTCGTAATAGCCCGATTATCGGTGCAATCCCCACTAAACTAAGTCTAGAAAAAGATGAACTATGGCTAGGGACTGGTAATGGTATCTGTCAGATTGAATGGCAAACAGTAGATGATTTTAACAGTTGGGATTGTTGGCGATTTGCTTTAATGGCAGAGTTATCTGGAGAAGAAATACCTCTTTACTACAGTTTATTGGCTGAAAATCCTGCAACTACAATTCAACCAAAACAGAATACAATCGAAGTACTTTGGTGGTTGCCGCAAAATAATAGAGATAGCAATTCCCCAGGACGGTACGAAGTACCATATCAACCTGGATTTACAGTTACTTTAGACGATCGCGGAGTAATTTCTTGGACTGACTTATACCAATCCCCTCAGATAAAAGTCAATTGGAAAGCACCATTTTATTGGGTAGGAAAAGATTGGAGTTGGAATGGTAATGTTTTTGTGCGTGGTTTCGATCAAGTACCTCTTAATTATTTTGGTGGTGGTTTTACCGGTATTAATCAGCAGGAATATAGTTTAAATAATTTAGATATTAACGCTATGCGCGGTGATTTGGAATTAATAGAATTATCTCCAGATGCTACTACGCTTAAGCATTTTTCTGGTTGGGTTAGCGATCGCGTACTAGAACCTTACCTAACGATTATTCCTGTTAAAAACCCCTCAATAAATCAACCAAATCCACTAGTATCACTTCCATTTTCTAAAAATTAGACAATGTTAGACATTAGAATTCAATATAAGCTAATTTTTTCCCTTGACAAGTCATAGTCGTTATGAGTATGATTTATTTAAATAAACTCATAACGAGTACGATATAAATAATAAGAGTAATAACTATGAGAGACAAAGTACCAGACGTAGTATTTAAAACCAGAGTCCGTGATGAATCTGTAGAAGGACCCAATCCTTTTCGCTGGCAAGACAGAACCACCGATGAAATTTTTGGTGGTAAGCGAGTAGTCTTGTTTGCTTTACCTGGTGCTTTTACCCCCACTTGTTCTTCTACTCATTTACCCCGTTATGAAGAACTCTACGATGATATTAAAGCCCAAGGTGTAGACGAAGTAATTTGTCTTTCAGTAAATGATGCTTTTGTCATGTTCCAATGGGGTAAAGCGCAAGGAGCCAAAAATGTTTTCTTGCTTCCTGATGGTAATGGAGAATTTACCCGCAAAATGGGGATGTTAGTAGATAAAAATAATCTTGGTTTCGGTATGCGTTCTTGGCGATACTCAATGGTAGTAGACGACAAGAAAATCGAAAAAATGTTTATCGAAGCAGATTTTGGGGATAATTGTCCTACCGATCCCTTTGAAGTCTCTGATGCTGATACTATTTTGGCTTATTTGAAAGGCTCAAAATAATTTTGTAGGGGCGAACATCGTTCGCCCCTACCTACCCCACCTATTAAATTTATCGGGGAGAATAATTATGGGAACAATTTATTTAGGTTTTGTAGCTAGTTTGATTGCAGGTATGGGGACAGCAGTTGGTGCTTTACCAATTCTGTTTACGACTAAGCTAACCAAAAGATGGCAAGGAATTCTTTTAGGGTTAGGTGGTGGCGTAATGCTAGCTGCAACAACCTTCTCCCTAATTATCCCTGGTACAGAAGCAGCGATCGATCTAGGATATTCGCAACAACAAGCTGCCCTAATAATAAGTATAGGAATTATCTTAGGTGCAGGATTTTTATGGTTAATTCATAACAACTTTCCTCACGAGCATTTCTTTAAAGGGCAAGAAGGGAAAATCACTGAAAACTGGCAACGGATTTGGTTATTTGTCTTAGCCATTACCCTACACAATTTTCCTGAAGGATTAGCTGTAGGAGTTGGTTTTGGTGATGGGAATGTTAGCCATGGATTGCCCCTAGCAGTAGGAATTGGCTTACAAAATATGCCCGAAGGACTAGTAGTTGCCTTAGCATTAAGAGAGTTAGATTATTCAGTAGCCTTTGCTTTTGGTATTTCCCTTTTGACTGGTTTAGTCGAACCCATTGGTGGTTTAGTAGGTGCAGGAGTAGTCAGTTTTGGTCAAGCATTCTTACCCTGGGGAATGGCAGCAGCAGCAGGAGCAATGCTATTTGTGATTGTCGATGAAATCATTCCTGAAATAGATCATCAGAGTATTGCTCAAGAAGGTACGCTAGGTATTATGGGTGGTTTTGTTGCCATGATGTTTTTAGATATTGCTTTTGGTTAGTCTTTACCACAGCTTTTAAATCTTCATATCTTTCATTAGTATTACTCGATCGCCATAATAAAAAATTAGGCTTTTTACTTGACAACTCATAGTCGTTATGAGTATGATTTATTTAAAAGAACTCATAATAATTACCAAATAAACCACAATAGTAATAATTAACGCTTAAAGATTAAGTACCAGGATTGAGTACCAGACATAGTATTTACGGGTCGATGAAATCATTCCTAAGATAGATCATCAGAGTATTGCTCAAGAAGGTACGCTAGTTATTATGAGAGAGATTTTGTCACCATAATGTATGTTTTTAGACATTGCTTTTGGTTAATCTCGTAGGACGTTTCTAGAACGTCTGTACGTTGGTCATTGGTTATTAGTTATGTAAGTAAGGAGAATTAAATAATGGTTTCTACTATTTCCAAACAAAAACTTTATTCCACTCGCATTGATATTGCAGAAGAAGTTCGCGTTAAGGTCATTGATATCCTAAATAAAACTCTAGCTGCAACTTTAGACCTAAAAACTCAAACCAAACAAGCACACTGGAATGTTAAAGGAACAGATTTCTATCAGTTACACGAACTGTTTGATGAAATGGCAGGAGAACTGGAAGAGTATGTCGATATGGTAGCAGAAAGGGTTACAGCTTTAGGTGGTACAGCCTTAGGAACAGCGCGCATTGCAGCTTCTGAATCGATTTTACCCGAATATCCTTTAGATGCTGTGGGTGGTATTGAACATATTACCGCATTAGCCGATCGCTATGCAGACTATGGAAAACACCTTAGAGAAGCGATCGATACTACTGATGATTTGGGTGACGCAGATACAGCAGATTTGTACACCGAAATCTCTCGTACCATTGATAAACGTCTCTGGTTCTTAGAAGCTCATTTGGTTAATGGATAATTGACAATTGACAATTAGTAGTGAGCCATCCTTTAATTCCCAATTGCTAGTTGTCAAATAAATTTCCAGAAGTTTGCATTAAAAGAATCAATCAAAGTAGGGTGGGCAATGAGAGTTTTAAGATATGCTATTGATTTGATAGTTAGGTTTGCCCGTCTTTTAAAAATCACTGTGCTAAAAGTACGGTAGGCAACATAAATTTTCAAGTTTGCAATTAAGTTAAGAGTTAAATTTGCCCACCTTACAAGGTATGAGCTCGATCAAAAATCATTGTGCAACTCACAATAAGTAGGATAATTACGATGAGTGAACAACCTAACCTAACAACATCAGGTGGAAATCCGATTGGAGATAATCAAAATTCCTTAACTGCTGGAGAACGAGGCCCTGTCTTAATACAAGACTATCAGTTGATGGAGAAGTTAGCCCACCAAAATCGAGAGCGTATCCCTGAAAGAGTAGTCCACGCCAAAGGTTCGGGGGCTTATGGAACTTTTACAGTGCGTCATGATATTACCAAATATACAAAAGCGAAAGTTTTTGCTGAAGTAGGTAAAGAAACAGAAGTTTTCGCTCGTTTTTCCACGGTAGCAGGAGAAGCAGGGGCAGCAGATGCAGAAAGAGATGTGCGGGGTTTCTCAGTTAAGTTTTATACCGAGGAAGGTAATTGGGACTTAGTAGGCAACAATACCCCTGTATTTTTTATTCGCGATCCTTATAAATTCCCCGATTTTATTCACACTCAAAAACGGCACCCCAAAACCAATTTACGTAATCCTGTAGCTGTGTGGGATTATTGGTCAAAATCCCCAGAAGCGATGCACCAAATTACGATTCTGATGTCCGATCGCGGGATTCCTCAATCGTATCGTTATATGAATGGTTATGGTAGCCACACTTTTAGCTTCATTAACAGCGATAACGACCGTTTTTGGGTTAAATTTCACCTGAAAACTCAACAAGGTCACAAATACTGGACTAATGAAGAAGCAGCTAATATAATCGGTCAAGATCGAGAAAGTTCTCAGAGAGATTTGTATGAGGCGATCGAGCGAGGAGAGTTTCCTAAGTGGAACGTCAAAGTGCAAATTATGCCTGAAACGGATGCAGATAAAACTCCTTACAATCCTTTTGACTTGACTAAAGTTTGGCCACATCAGGATTATCCTTTAATAGAAGTAGGAGTACTAGAGTTAAACCGCAACCCAGCTAACTATTTTGCGGAAGTAGAACAATCTGCTTTCTCTCCTTCTAACATTGTTCCTGGAATTGGCTTTTCTCCCGATAAAGTATTACAAGCAAGACTATTTTCCTATCCAGATGCTCATCGCTATCGAGTAGGTACACACTATCAAAACCTACCTGTTAATAAACCTCGTTGCCCTGTCCATAACTATCATAAAGATGGTGCGATGCGCTATGACATTCCCAACCCAGATCATTACTACGAGCCTAACAGCTTTGGGGGACCAACAGAAAACCCCCAATATAATGAACCGCCCCTAAAAATTTCTGGAGATGGCGATCGCTATAATCACCGTAACGGCAATGATGACTATACTCAAGCTGGTAATTTATTCCGCATCTTTGATAAAGAACAAAAACAACGTCTGTTTATGAATATTGCCGAGTCAATGCAGGGAGTACCCCAAGAAATTATCGCTCGTCAATTGATACATTTTGATAAAGCCGATTCAGAATATGGAGATGGTGTTAGGAAAGCTTTAGCAAAGGTGAGTTAGGAGTTCGTAAGGACGTTCCAGGGAACGTCCTTACAGGAATTATGATTTTTGAGAAGAGAACGTATACAATCTGCAATAATAAAACGCGGTTAAACTAATTTAGGGTAAATATTGTGGCAGATACTAAAGGTGCAGAGGCAGTAGATAAAGCGATCGCGCAAGGACTCGATCTTGATGGCTCGCCTATTCCTTCTAATAAGTTAGAGCTTTATAACAAGGTTATGGGGTTTGAAGCGGGAAGACAAAGAAGCGGTGTTACTAACACTATGCGCTCTCGTATTGTTAGAATTGGTGCCAAACATCTACCTCAAGCGGAACTCAATCAAATGTTATTAGATGCAGATTTTCCTCCTTTAAAAGAGAAAGAAATCGCTTTTTATTACGGCAGTAAATAACCCCGAAATCTTTAATGTAGGGATAATTAATTTGATTAATTATCCCCATCAAGAAAAATTACTTTTTGATTACATTTAACTTTGCGGTTGCTCTTCTCTTTAAAAATCTCATTCCTAGCAAACCTCCTCCAGAGAGTAACAAACCCAAACTGGGAGAAAACTCGAAAGGAACTTTTTCAAAACTAGTAATAGATGTCGATAAAGTGGGGTCATCAAAAATTACATCTCCAGCAAAGAAAAAATTGCGATTTTGTGTGCTACTACCATTAACAACTTGATAACCAATGTCAAATTCTGATATGTTATTAAATTTAAAACTAACAGAATGCTTTTCTTGAGTGACATCAAGCACATCAGAATTGCTTGGATTGGTAATTGCCACAGCAGGTGAGGTAAATTCAATGTTCTCGCCAGCAGTTTCAGTAACGGTTAATGCTGTTGGATCTGATAAAGTATATTCACCTGTTGAATATAAAATAATTCTTTCCTGACTACCATCACCC
>JASJDI010000088.1 GCA_030065155.1 Xenococcaceae cyanobacterium MO_188.B29 | reverse complement strand
CGCAAAGCAGGGATAAGGTCGCTACCAATTTGACCTCTAGCTCCAGTCACTAAAATTGTAGGTGCCAAAATCTTATCTCCTCTACTTTGATAATTTACAGATAAATATGATTGAAGCGATCGTGCAGTGCCAGGCTTCGCCTGCTTCGCTGGCTCGGAGGGAGATCGCACTTTGGTCAATGGCATAGTCTGGATTTAACCCCGTACTCAACAGTAAACGAAGATTGTCCTGTTTCATCTCATAAGATGCCCTTTGGCGATCGCCTGTTTCTAAACCCCGATCGGCAGTATTAGTAAAGCCACAACCTTGACTATGAAAATGTTCTACTTGCTTAGCATTGCCTACATAAAATTTAAGATGGTCAAATCCTTTAAGAGGACAAAATTTGCTCATGGGAGTTTCTCCCTTCTAGAGATATCGTCAGTGCTTAAGCTGCTAGTAATTATTAAAAAAGCTATGGGTATAAACGCAACTTAGTGTTGATATGTTTTGCAGTTATAAAAATTTTAGTTTTGATTATTAACTATGACTTAGACTATCAGAATAAAAAAATTACTATATACTTTCTTTTAGTATATATCATTAACCAAAAAACTTGATTGGGAAGCAAAAATGAACCAAGTAATGAGAAGAAGATGATTAAATTTATCGACTAAAATTTGGACTTGGCTTAATTGAGTTGGCAGATATAACCTACATTCAGCAGGTTTTTAACAGAGGAAATAATATTTTTGACAGGCTGAACCGAGGAAGCGCAAAATGTTGTGTTTTTGTGAATCGTTTCTATGGCCTCGGCTAAAGAGGAGCAAATTTAATACCTGTTACTAAATACTCACTACTCAGTACTTAAAATGGTTACTCCAAAAACTACAGGTTTCAAATTAGACGTGGTTTAGGTTGCTTTCAGACTCTAGTTAGTACAAATAAACTATCATCTCCACCCCGACCAATTCTCATGGTTTCATCAATATAGGTAATGGTTAGGCTGGGAATTCTGCCAATGGGGTTGCGGGCTTCTACTACTCTAACAGGGTCGAGTAAACTTGTCTCAATACCTAAAATTTTATCGATTCCCAGAAACCGTTTTTTAAAATTAACATTAATTTTCCGATCAGGGAGTCGATCGTCTTGTTGCTTAGCAGATTCAAAGGTGGCTGTGATTCTCACATAGCCCGATACTAAACCTGAACTATGTTGCACCCATGCCTTATTTTCAAAAGAAGCATTCTTAACATCGATCGCTTGATAAACTTTGCCCACTAGAAATCCTAAAGGTAAGCGTTTTAGGGAGCGGATTTCGCTGGCAGTAGAATATTGTAATAGCCAAGCACCATCAAGTAAGTTACTAGCGTATAAGAGAGGACGGGGAAAAGGGTTTAACTTTTCTAAAGCAAGAGTTAAAGTTTCCAGCAACTTAACTTTTTGGGGTTGAATTTCTAAATCTGTAACGGGGGAATCGGCAAGAGTGTTTAAGTTACTTTTAAGTTGTTCAATCTCAGAGAGTAAGTTTTGTTTAGTGATTAATCGATTCTGACTTTCTACCATCTTCTTAAGTACCTACATAAATTAATTTATTGTTGAGCTAATTCAAATAACTCAGTTAGAGTAACAAACCGATACCCTTTGCGCTTTAATTGAGGAAGAATAGTCTGTAAAGTAGATAGGGTTTTTTCTCCTCTTTCTCCTCCATCGTGTAGGACAATAATCGCTCCTGGATGGACATTAGTAAGTATTTGCCAAGATGCAAACCAGGAAAAAGGAATATGGGTATCGTAGGGAAAAATAGAACCAAGGGCAACCCGATAATTATATTGGTTAGCAATATCTATCATTGTAGAATTGTACCAACCACCACCAGGACGTAACCATTTAAGTGGGCTAAATTGTGCAAGTATTCTCTCTGCTTCGACTAATGAAGATTCAAACTCTGTTGAGGATAGTTTAATACTCGGTTCATCTTTTGTGAGGTGATTACCGATTTCATGTCCAGAAGACACGATCGATCTTACTATGGATTCGTTACCTGGTATTGTAGAGCTAATCAGAAAGAAAGTAGCACGAGCCTGATAGCGATCAAGAAGTTCTAAAATTTGAGGTGTAAAAATAGAATCTATTCCATCATCAATAGTAAGTGCAATTATCGGTTCTTCAAGATCGGCATAATAAACAACACCAGGAGCAATTTTAGTGAGAAGTAAAAGTAACCATCTAGGTTGATAGACCAAGAGTGAACCAATCAAGACAAGATTAATTAGAATGAATGCCATTACTTCTTTGTATTTGATTCGATATATATCGATCGATCTATTTAGTTGCTACAAGAATTTTATTCTACTTCTGACCAAAGACGTTCTAATTGATATTTCCAGGCAGCAAGAAACTGTTCTCTTTCTTCGGGAGCTTGATCTACTCCTCCCAGCATTCCTTCTTGATAATATCTTTCTAGGGTCTTAAAAGTAGCCTCTAAAGTCTGTCCCTGCAATTTAGCTGCCTTAATTATTTGACGGACACGTTGTTCAATTAGCTGTTGGAAAGAATTAGATAAACCTTTTTCCTTCAAAGAAATCAAAAGAGCGATCGCGCTACAAAAATCTTCACTAGTTAAACTCTCTAGGCGATGAAAAAATACTCCCCACAATACATCTTGTTCGATCGCATAACGAACTTCTTGGGTATCTTCAAAATTCGCTGTTAATAATTGAGTCAGAAAAGGTTGAGCTTCAGTTAAGGGAACAATGGGTACTAAAATCCTTAACCAAGAATGGTCTTCAGATAAAATCACCAATAATCGTAGATTTTCTTGTTTAACTTGCCAGGTATCTTCGCTTGCTTGCTCTATTTGTCCAGAATTAAAGATTTGATCGAGAATAGGCGTAATTTCTGCTACTTTCATTATTTAAGAAAATACTTTCTTTATTTCAAGCTTATTATCTTTACTGTAATCTTTTTCTGCTGTCTAGTTATGAGTAAAAAGAAAGTGCGATCGCTCAAAGAGCTTAATTATCAAGCCTATCTAAAGCATCGATATTGGATGGGACAGTGCTTAAAATTAGCTCAAACAGCAGCAACCTGGGGAGATGTACCTGTTGGTGCTGTTATGATCGATCGACAAGGAAATCTAATTACTGAAGCTGCGAACTGTAAAGAAAAAAATCAAGACCCTACTGCTCATGCAGAAATGATTGCTATTCGTGCTGCTAGCCAAATTCAGCAAAATTGGCATCTGAACAACTATACTCTTTATGTTACTTTAGAACCCTGTCCCATGTGTGCCGGAGCAATTTTACAGGCTCGTATTAGTACTTTGGTTTATGGTACAGATGATCCAAAAACTGGAGCAATCCGTACTGTAGCCAATCTTCCTGATAGTAACCTTTCCTATCATAAACTAAAAGTAATTGCTGGCATTAGAGAGTTAGAATGTCGTCAGCAATTACAAAATTGGTTTGAGTCAAAAAGAATCCCCAATTCTTCTAGCAAGCCCTTTGGGCTGAAGTAATCAGTAATCAGTAATAACTACTCATAAATTAAACGGTTTTAGTTTTTGCAACAGAACCTTGGTTACTAACCCATCTCTATATAATTAGGTTGGGATTTAACTCTTTCTAGCCAAGCTGGAATAGCCGAATATTTAGATAGATCGAATCCTCCTTCATCAGCTACATGGGTATAAGCATATAAACCAATATCTGCGATCGAATATTTATCTCCGACAAAAAAAGGATGCTTAGTTAAATGTCGTTCCATTACATCCAGGGCAGCATAACCACGAGGACGTTTTTCTGCTAGAACTTCTTTATACTTCTCTGCACCATTAAGATAACGAATTAGATAACGGGATGTAGCGATATTTGGCTCATGACTGTATTGTTCAAAGAAGAGCCACTGTAATACTTGAGCGCATTCTAGGGTATCGATGGGTAAAAAATTAGTACCATTGCTTAAAAAGTACATAATGGCATTTGACTCAAATAGATATCTACCTTCAGCATATTCAAGCACAGGAATTTTGCCATTAGGATTTTTGGTCAAAAACTCAGAAGTACGACTTTCTTGTTTCAGGATATCAATATCTATCCATTGATAAGGTTTTGCTAACTGGTGCAGCAACAGTTTTACTTTATAGCAGTTCCCTGAATAAACATCACCATATACCTTGTACATAAGTCCTCAATTTTTTTTGTTTGATTATTTTAAAGCTTCCTCACGTTCTTGTCGAACATCCTTAAGAATTTTGTCGCGCTCATGGCGAGTATCTTTCAATGATTCATCACGCCCAGCTGCACTAGGCTTAAACACAATTGTTCCAAGGGCAAGATTTCATACTTGGAATTTCTTGTTGTATATAAACTTTCCAAGTCGTTTCAGGGAATTGATGTGAGTTATTACCTTCCAATTTTTGGTGAAATCGACTATAATAATTATGGTAAAAATAACTATAATTAACCACTAAACCTTATTGCAAGAGGAAAAATAGCTCACCGTGTTTGCAACTGTCTCACCTAAATTTAATTCCAACCTCAACAATATTCCGAATGACTTATTTAGTGCGATCAAACAACTAAAGAAAGAACTAAATGCAGTTATCTTGGCTCACTATTACCAAGACTCAGATATTCAAGATATTGCTGATTATATTGGCGATTCTCTTGGTTTATCGCAAAAAGCAGCCAATACTAATGCGGATGTAATTGTGTTTGCAGGGGTACACTTTATGGCGGAGACAGCTAAGATACTAAATCCCGATAAATTAGTCTTACTACCAGATTTAGCTGCTGGTTGCTCTCTGGCGGATAGCTGTCCACCACAAGAATTTAAAGCCTTTAAAGAAGCTCATCCCAATCATCTTGTTGTCTCCTATATCAACTGCACTGCAGAAATTAAGGCGATGAGTGATATTATCTGCACTAGTTCTAATGCAGTGAAAATTATTGAGCAAATTCCTGAAGATCGACCCATAATTTTTGCTCCTGACAAAAACTTAGGTCGTTATGTCATGGAACAAACAGGAAGAGATTTAGTTTTGTGGCAAGGTAGCTGCATTGTCCACGAAACCTTTTCTGAGAAAAAAATTGTGCAATTACAAGTAGAACATCCCAAAGCAGAAGTAATTGCTCATCCTGAATGCGAACCCCCTGTGTTACGTCATGCTAATTATGTTGGTTCAACTACAGCTTTACTGAAGTATTGCCAAGCTAGCAATAGTAAAGAATTTATCATCGCCACTGAACCAGGAATCATTCACCAGATGGAAAAAGCTGCACCAGACAAACACTTTATTCCTGCACCAGCAATGAATAATTGTGCTTGTAATGAATGTCCCTATATGCGTCTCAATACCCTAGAAAAGCTTTATCTGGCAATGAAAAATAAAACACCAGAAATAATCTTACCAGAAGATATCCGTGTTGCTGCCCTTAAGCCAATTCAAAGGATGTTGGAGATGTCATGAAATAGCTTTTAGCTTTTAGCTTTTAGCTTTTAGAAAGTAGGGTGGGCAAAATGAATTTAAACTTAATAACTTACATAAAAACTAATTTCTGCCCACCTTATAAGATTTGTTTGTTGAAATCAGATTATCGAAAAAGCAGTACATCAAACTACAAATAATCCGAATCAAGTCACTGCGAACCTTACAGCAAATACAAATGTTAGTCATCTTTTAAACAAATTATGTTAAACAATAAAGTTAGACTCAGATTACTGATACAAAGGCTTAGCAAAATATGTTTCTTCAGAGCAATGTTGATTCATTAATAGTTTTAAGCTTAGTTGAGCTAAAAGATGCAGAAGAAATATTTGCTCTTGTAGATACCTCTCGTAATTATTTACGTGATTGGTTGCCCTGGGTTGACTTCAACACAACGGCTGAAGATACAAAAACGTTTATTCTCTCCGCACAACAACAATATGTTAGTAAAAGTGGATTTCATTGTTGTATCAGATATAAAACTGAAATAGCTGGCATAATTGGTTTTCATCGCCTAGATTGGACAAATAAGACTGCGGAGTTAGGATATTGGCTTGGTAAGCAGTATCAAGGACAGGGATTAATGACAAAATGTTGTAAATTTCTTACTGATTATACGTTTGACCATCTAAAATTTAATCGCGTAGAGATTAGGGCTGCAAGTAGTAATGTTAAGAGTTGTGCTATCCCCCAGCGGTTGGGATTTATCAAAGAAGGAATTTTACGCGATGCCGAATGGATAAACGATCGCTTTGTAGATAACGTTGTTTATTCAATGCTTTTGCAAGATTGGTTGAAAATAACAATTTTGTCATCCATTTGACCTAACTATATCTAAATTATTGCCAACCTTACAAGATTTGTTTGATCAGATTACCAAGAAATTTGCCGAACAATAAAAGAAATAGTTAGAGTGCAAAGAGTTTTTCATGATATTTAGGCTCAGACAATACAAAGTAGCCCCTAGTAAGATAGACGTTTTCAACGCCTTTTTTCGTGAACGTCTGTTACCAGTCCAGAAACGCTATGGTGCTCGTTTGATAGGCAGATGGCAGACAGAAGACGGCAAAATTATTGCTGCTCTTTGGGTTTATGACAGTATTGAGCAGTACAAATCTATTCAGGCTAAAGTTCGTGTTGATCCCGATTCGATTAAAGCACAAGAGTTCAGGCGAGCAGAACTAAATCCCCTTTTCACCGAAACCGAAGAATCTTTTATGACTTCAACCGTACCATTAAATTGGACAGAACTTTCACATCTTGAGGAATCATAGTGAGCCTTCTCTCTAACTAGTCATGAATCAATAGTTAGCACATAATGATGAATAAAATTGCCTATAGAAAGCCAGAACTTGGAGATGAGTATGAAATTAGTGCTTGTATCTGGGCTTCTGCTAATCTATGGGAACTCGTAGATGGAACACCAGAAAGTGTTAATGAATGGAAACAAATTTGTGACCCAGACGAATTAAGAGCAAGAATCTTGAGTAGTGAGAAAAAGCTAGTTGCTACATGGAATAGTATAGTTATCGGTTTTATTGCATTTCGGCAGAGAAATCATCTTTCGTTGTTGTTTATCCGCAGGGAATTTTCTAGGCAAGGAATCGGCAAAGAACTATTTACAAGATGCAGCCATGATTTTGATGAAATCACTGTTAACTCATCTGATTTAGCCATAGGCTTTTACAAAAAATTAGGATTTGTAAAAATCGGAGATCGTTTCAAGAAGTATGGGATATGGGCGACCCCCATGAAGTGGTCGAATAAAGCAGTTATGATCTAAAAAGATTTTAAATCTAAAATTTTATGCGCGATCGCTTAAATCAACACATCCTTGCTCATCAAGGACATTCTCATCAGCAAGTAAAACCAAAACAATCCCCAGCAATCCAGCCTCAAGAATCTATTACAGAAGAACAGAATCAGCCTCAACCATTCTCTGACACTAATAATACAGTTGAAATTCAGCCAGAACCAGTTACAAAAATTACCAATTCTTCTCCAGTAAATGCAGTTACCATCGCAGGGGAAGTAATATTTTTTAGTTTAATCATTACTCCTGTTCTGTTGACTTGGATAAAATCTAGAGTCAGTTAATAATAAAATTCTCATGCCAATTAGTAGAGTTCATTTGCGCCGACTGCACATTCGTATTGCTCCAATTGTATTTCTGCCTATATTGCTAACTTTACTCACAGGTTCTCTATTTCAGATTGCCGTTTTAACTGGACATAGTAACGAATTCTTCTGGTTACTAGAATGGCATAGAGGAAAGTTTGGAAGAATTAATCTAGAAATGATTTATCCTTTTCTAAATGCTTTTGGCTCGATGATGCTAGCAATAACAGGTATCTTACTCTGGTTTCGCGCCCGCAAAGGTTCTAGTATGTAAATAAAAGCTATATATAAATATTGCTAGGAGATACACAGATTGACTACAAATCAGCCTTCCAATAGTTGGCAGCCTTTACTAGGTGGTATTATTGCTGCTTTAGTTGTTTTAATTGCCTTTAATGCGTTTGTTATTATTAATCCTGGTCAAGCCGGGGTATTAAGTATTTTAGGAAAAGCACAAGATGGAGCATTACTAGAAGGGCTGCATTTTCGACCACCCCTTGTTTCTAATGTAGATATTTACGATGTAACTGTTCAAAAATTTGAAGTACCAGCAGAAAGTTCTACTAAAGATTTACAAGACTTAAAAGCCCGTTTTGCCATTAACTTTCGTCTAGATCCTATTCGTATTGTAGAAATCCGTAGAAAACAAGGAACATTACAAAATATTGTTGCTAAAATTATCGCACCCCAAACCCAAGAATCGTTTAAAATTGCTGCTGCCAGAAGGACAGTAGAAGAAGCGATTACCAAAAGAAGCGAACTAAAAGAAGATTTTGATGATGCTCTCGGTTCTCGGTTAGAAAAATACGGCATTATTGTCTTAGATACTAGTGTAGTTGACCTTAACTTCTCTCCTGAGTTTGCTAAAGCAGTAGAAGAAAAACAAATTGCCGAACAAAAAGCCAGAAGGGCAGTTTATATCGCCAGAGAAGCAGAACAACAGGCACAAGCAGATATTAACCGCGCTAAAGGTAAAGCGGAAGCCCAAAAACTTTTAGCTGAAACCCTTAAAGCTCAAGGTGGTGAACTTGTACTGCAAAAAGAAGCGATCGAAGCTTGGCGAGAAGGAGGAGCGCAAATGCCTAAAGTGTTAGTTATGGGTGGGGATTCTAATAGTAGTGTTCCTTTCCTATTTAATTTAGGAGACGTACAGTAGGAGCAAAGGGCCTTCGCCCGTACAATTAGCCCATAAAATTATTGGTAGGGGTTTAGCATTGCCAAACCCCTACACTAGTTATCTACACTGTTTGAGGTTGGGGTGGTTGGGTTTGGGGTTGGAATTGGAAGAGAGAGTAAACCACATTCCGACGAATATCGATCATCATTTCTAAGAACATTTCATAACCCTCCTGTTTATATTCAATTAGGGGGTCTTTTTGTCCGTAGCCTCGCAAACCGATCGAATCTCTAAGGGCATCCATTGCTTGTAAGTGTTCTCGCCAGAGAGTATCAATTTGCTGCAAAATAAAGAAGCGTTCTGCTTGGCGCATCAAGCCTGGTTGAATTTGCTCGATTTGAGCTTCTTTGAGGTCATAGGCTTTATGGACTTCTTCATGAAGAAATGTTTTAATTTCGCTGACAGTCATATCTTCTAGATGAGCAGGTTCTAAATCTTCCAAGAGATAGATAAATTCTTTGGTTTTATCGACCATCTTATCTAGCTTCCAATCTTCTGGAGGTAAGTCGGGATTGATATAAGCATCAACAATTTCATCTACGGTTTTTTCTGCATACTGAATTACCTGATCTTTAAGATCTAATCCTTCTAGTACCCGACGGCGTTCAGCATAGATTGCCCGTCGTTGATTGTTCATTACCTCGTCGTATTCAAATACTTGTTTACGAGTATCGTAATAAAAAGTTTCTACTTTTTTCTGCGCCCCTTCCAAAGAATTGGTTAGCATCTTAGATTCGATGGGCATATCTTCCTCAACACGGAACATATCCATTAACCTTCCCACGCGATCGCCCCCGAAAATCCGCAATAAGTTATCTTGTAAACTGAGGAAGAATTTGGTTGAACCAGGGTCGCCTTGTCTTCCGGCACGTCCTCTTAATTGGTTATCAATTCGGCGAGATTCGTGGCGTTCTGTACCAATTACGTGTAACCCTCCTAATTGAATCACTTCATCGTGTTCTTTATCGGTAAATTGGTCGTATTCTTGACGGATTTTTTGGTAAACTTCCCTTAATTTAGCAACTACTGGATCTTCTACAGGTGCATTTTCAGCAGCGATGGCAATTTTTTCTTCTGCTTCTAGTTCTGGTAAACTCTGTTCCCCATACTTCTGTACAGCAAATTTAACTGTTTCTTTGAGCATTTCTTTGGTTTCAGCAGATAATTCTGTGGGGAAGATTTGAGCAGAGGCTTTCCAACTCTTGACTTTTTTGCCATTCCCAAATCCTTGGGCTTTTTGTCTACCTCCCAAAGCAGGAACATTAGCTACTAATTCATCCTCTTCTGGTTGAGCAATCTTGGGCATTAAAAATTCCCTAATCTTCAGTCTTGCCATATAGTCAGAATTACCACCAAGGATGATATCTGTTCCTCTTCCTGCCATGTTGGTGGCGATGGTAACTGCTCCTTTTCTGCCTGCTTGCGCGACAATTTCTGATTCCCTTTCTACGTTTTCGGGACGAGCATTGAGGAGATTACGGGGAATTTCTTTCTGTGCTAGAAGACTAGCTAGTAATTCTGATTTCTCTACACTAGTAGTACCTACGAGGATAGGACGACCTTGTTCGTGCATTTCCGCACATTCTTCCGCCACTGCTAGCCATTTGGCTTCTTCGCTTTTATAGACAACATCAGGCATATCTCCCCTTCTTGAAGGTAGATTAGTGGGGATAATAGTAACCTGGAGATTGTAAACTTTTTCAAACTCCGTCTCTTCTGTTTTGGCTGTACCAGTCATCCCTGCTAGTTTGGGATACAGTAAGAAGAAGTTTTGATAGGTGATACTAGCTAAAGTTTGTGTTTCTCTTTGGATCGGTACTCTTTCTTTTGCTTCGATCGCTTGGTGTAAACCATCACCCCATCGTCTACCAGGCAATACTCTACCAGTAAATTCATCAACGATTACGATTTCTTCATTCCGCACCATGTAGTTTACGTCTTTGGTAAACAGTTCTTTGGCTTTAACTGCGTTGGAAATATAGTGAGCCCAAGGATTTTCTGGATCGTATAAATCTGTGACACTTAAGAGTTGTTCTGCTTTGGCAAACCCCTCGTCAGTCATCAGGACGTTACGGGCTTTTTCATCTACCTCATAGTCACTACCATCATCCTCTTCCTCTTGTTTGATCAACATCTCGGCAATTTCTGCTGCTTTAAGATATTTTTCGGTAGGACGTTCTACTTGTCCAGAAATAATTAGAGGTGTTCTCGCCTCATCAATTAAAACTGAGTCAACCTCGTCGATAACACAGTAGTTAAAAGGACGCTGTACTACTTCTTCCATAGAAGTAGCCATGTTGTCCCGTAGATAGTCAAAACCTAGTTCGCTGTTAGTGGTATAGGTAATATCACAAGCATAATTTTTCCTTCTTTCCGTCGGACTCATTCCTGCTTGTATTAGCCCTACACTCAAACCTAGGAAACGGTGAACTTGTCCCATCCATTCCGCGTCACGACGAGCTAGGTAATCGTTAACGGTAACTACATGAACTCCTCTTCCTGTCAAGCCATTGAGATAAGCTGGTAAGGTACATACTAAAGTTTTACCTTCCCCTGTTTTCATCTCAGCGATTTGTCCTTTGTGCAAAACTATACCACCAAGTAACTGGACATCATAGTGGCGCATTCCCAAAACACGAATTCCTGCTTCTCTCACTACGGCAAAGGCTTCAGGCAGGATATCATCTAGTATTTCTTCTCGTTCTTCATCGGTAGTTGCTTTTTCTAACAACTGTCTGAACTCGGCTGTTTTGCCTTTTAGTTCTTCGTCTGACAGCTTTTTAATATCTTCTTCCAGTAAATTTACTTCCGCCACCAACGGCTGGAATTTTTTTAGTTTACGTGCGTTGGGATCGCCCAGCAGTCTTTTCAGCATAGTAATTCTATGGAGTTATCTGTATCTTTATTTAATTTATGATGTGAGTTATTGTTTCTCTTGCAGCAGAGTATATTACACTAGCTAGCTATAAACAACTATTTAATAACCCTTAATCATCAATTTTACCATTTTGCTCGATCGCTCTATATTTCTTAATTACCGAACAATTAATTTATCTATAGCAATCCCATTTGAGTTGTCAAAATTGTTATTAGTTCTTTGTCATGATCATATTGAAGTTAAGTTGATAACAATAGGTTAACCCGATCCTTAACTCGGAAGAGTTTAGACTAAATCTATGACAAAGCTAATCGATTTTTCCCAAAAGATTTCCGAATTATGGACTGATACTGCCGATTCTGCTGTTGAAGGTATTAATGCAGTTACTAATTATTCTAGCGATCGCTTGAGCGATATTACGGAAAAAGCCAAAATATCTTTAGAAACAAGTCTTAACCAAGCAGATAATTTTAGTAGTTATCTGATTAACAATATGCAAACACGCTTTAATTCTCTACTTAACGATTGGTTTGCTGAACATCCTTTAATTCTCTGGCTATATCAACATCCCATTATTACCTTAGTTACTACTTTTGTTGTAGCAGTAATATTATGGAGATTATTAGCAGCGATCGCTTTATTGATAACTACTGCTATAGATAAAGTCTGGCTTTGGTTGTTTCGATCTCCAGTTTTATTTTTCAAATCTTTATTGGGTATTGAAGAAAAAGCACCAGTAGAACAAGAAAAGTTAGAAATAACTATTAATCCCGATCAATTTAAGCAAATTATTAATCAATTAAATCAGATTACAGCACAACAAAAATTAATTATTGAAGAAATAAATACCCTTAAACAGAATCAGGAAATAGCCAAGCCCAATCTATTATTTGTTGATAAAACTAAACAATCAAAAGCTAAAAGTAAGGGGGAATGGCAATTTATCCCTACCTCTAAACTCCTTAAACTTCCTCACTCAAACTCTGAAGATAAACTAACATAATCTAATTTATTCGCTCCAGGATGACACAAGATACAACTCTGGTGAGTAACAGGTTGAGGTAAATGTACTTGAGGATGAAGAGCTTTAAAATAGCGAGATTGAGTCACAAATTCTGGTTTTAGTTCTCTTTCTAGTAAAGGACGAGAAGAAGTTCTGAGATAATTCCAGATCAATCTAACATTAATATTAGATAATCTCGGCAAAGATGTACCATAGTGCCTCCCTGGTTTTTCTAAGATTGTTTGCCAAGTAGCGGTAGGTAATACTTCGGCAGGAATAGGTATATGGCAACTAGAACAATTTTGTAAATATAATTCTTTACCTAATTGATAGTTATTGGTATTTACTTGTGCCAAAGAATAGCTCAAAGCTTGTGATATCTGAGAGCCAATAATGATACTGATAGAAACAACTACTAACGTAGTAGTAAAGACGTAATTTCTGAAGATTTTTTGTAAGAAAGCCATTGTGGATTGTAACTTTGCCCCATTTTATTGATCTAGTTCTCTTTGTCTATTTTTAACTAGACGATCGAGTTCGAGCAATTTTTGATCTTCAATACCCTCAGCCAACAAGCCTTGTACCGTATGGCTCAAATATTCCGCCGAAGAACCCAAAACTCCTTTAGCAGTAGCTAAGGACTCGACAATTTTCTCAGGAGATAAATTATTTACGTAGGTTGGATGCTCGGAATTGACAGTAAAAGTCAAGGCTTCTATTTGTTGACTACTGTTTTTTGCTTTAACCCAAGTCGGAATATAAGAGCCGACAACCATTTCCCTACGCCACAGCAACAGTAATTCTGATTCTAGATTATCATCAACTTCTAAACGATAAGCAATTCCCTGACAGCGATCGCCTTCTTCTAATCCTAATACTAAACCAGGATTTTCGATTGTTCCCCTCCCTACTGGGGCTAACAGGCAAAATTGACGTTGCCAACCCTCAACAGTAACTGCACAGCGTTCTATATGGGGAAACAGAGGATTCCATATCAGGGAGCCATAAGCAAAAATCCATAGTTCAGAAGCGGTTTTTTTTTGTAAGGTTTCTCTGATAGATGTAAGTAATTCTTCATCCCCCAAAGTTCTGAGATGATTCAGTTCGGGATGTGCTAATAACTTCTTTAGTAGTCTAGATTTAAGAGCTTTTCGATCTAATCCCATTACAACAGTAAGCACAAGCTAAACTTTTATCTTTGTGCATTTTACCGAACTTACATTCAATTAGCTAATGACCTATTTAGTTACAAATTGTTACTTATTTAGCTAAGTATTAAGTCAAAACAGCATAAAAAATCTAAAAGCGAAGTAAAACTATAAGAGAGATAGCCATTTTCTTGATGAGCGATCTCGGCACGCGGTTTCCACAGCTAAGGAACGCGCGAGTCGTGACTAAATAATTTGGATTCATAATTTATTGAGCAGTAAAATAAGTGATAGAAAGAGGATGCTAGTTATGGTTGACAGTAACGATAGTAAAAATCACCTCTACTTTGCTTTATCTCAAGTAGATAGGGGGAGGATATATCTCAAGTCGGCATTAGAAAAAGGACAGGAACAAGACATAATTTCAGCTTTACATAACATTATTGATGCCATTCTCTGGGATATAAACCAGAAAGAACAAAAAAATTAGCTATCTCTTAGCTATTATCCCGATCGCTCTTACAGGATAATAGCTAAAATGATATGTCATCTGTACAGATAATATCAAAAAAACTTGATGAGTATCTAGCAAGAATTAATTTTATAAGCAATTGTACCTATTATCTATGGACGTTAGATAAATTTTGCTAGAGATAAATCTACATTGCCAAAATGAATGCTGAAAGCAATTTGTAGATTTTCAAGAGACTTAACTAGCCAAGGTACACCAGTTTTGTTAAAAGATTCATAGTGACTGAAGAGAATTGAAAATCTCTTTTCTAAATAAGGTTTAATTTTATGACATAGCAATACTATTTTTAGTAAGAATCCAACTACTTTAGTTTCTCCTAGATTTGTAATCAAATCGATAAACAAGTAGTGTTCTGGGTTATTTTGATTATTGACTACTAGAAATTTGAATAATTGACTACAAGTTCTAATTAAAAGAAACTCATTACACTTTTGATTGTTAAAATCAGGCAAGGTATTTTGTAGACATTGATATAGTTTGTGATTAAACTGATGCTTGCCGTATTTAGAATCGATCGAAGTAATTAGGTATTCATATAAATCACCCTTAAATGCTTGATAAGATTGAGTTTGACTGGTATGACTCAAAAAGTTTTGTGAGAGATCGTGATAAGTGTAGCCTAGTTCTACTTTTCCTAGATAATGATGAATAGCTTTGTCTAAATCGCGATCGCTTAATAAAGTAGGATTTTTGACTGGTTGAATAACTTTTTTGGGAATTCTTTTTTGATTTAAAGCCTTATATTTGCGAACTGTTTGAATCATTCTAACTTTACTCGTTACATATTGAGAAAGATTGACTTCATACTTATGCTGAATTTTAGTTTGCATCTTTTTGATAGTATGCTTAAATTCGTAGCTACTATCATCACTAACCAAAAAATGTTGATGTAAATAAGGATAGCGTTGAATTAAGTTGCCTACATATTCCGACTGCTCGAATTTATTTTCTTTTTCTTGCTCAATTAATCTAGCTAGTCTCTGTAACTTAAGGTATTGTTCGGATTGAGTAAAATTTTTAACTAGTTGTCTTAATTTTCTGGAGCTACGAGAATGAGCAGAACCGGGAGGTAAAACATGCTCAAATTCAGCAATTAGTTTAGGAATATCTGTTTTTAAGTTTGGTTGCATTTGCCACTGATTAATAATAATGTGACAACAGCGATTTAAAATAAATAAAAATTCTGCTTCAGCAGTCTGAGAACTAACAAGCTTGTCTAAAGCTACTTTAATATTATTCTCTTCATACCCCGTACCTTTTATAAATAAATAACGAAATCTTTCGATTACTGCTGCCGAAGATTCTGTTTTTATACATTGAAGAAAATGGGCATATAATTCTTCTTCTGGTTGGGCTTTTCCTAAGTTATAGTATTTTTGCTGGCGTTTTATATAATGATTCACTATTGAAACCCACTCTATATATATTTAGAGAGAAATTAATTGTTTTTTAAAAGTGTAAAACTAATTGTTTTTTAGTTATTCTTTATAATAACTTTTGAATCATATTTCGTATGTAAAAATAATAATAACTTTTGTAGTACATATAATTGGTGGATATACTAGCTTGTTTGTTAAAAAAATTCTGAATTAATTCCGTTAATTTACTAATATTAGTGTAGTTTTATCTTAGTTTCTAAGTTTTCTAGCAATCTATATTCCGTAATTAAAACAATAACCGTGCTAATTCCTCTCATTGAACTGCATAAAATCCTCACCCCTAATAAAATTAGGAATGAATCGATCGACTCCACAACAGCTACAGGTGTTACAACTGATACTCGTATTCTGCAAGCAGGAGAAATATTTATTGCTCTAGAGGGAGAAAATTTTGATGGACACAATTTTGCAGCACAAGCAGTTGAAAAGGGGGCAGTGGCTTTAGTAGTTTCTCACCAGCTAAATTTAAACTATAATATTCCTCAGTTTATCGTTCCTGATACTTTATCTGCTTATCAACAAATTGCCCGTTGGTGGCGCGATCGCTTTTCTATTCCTATTATTGGTATTACAGGCTCAGTGGGCAAAACTACCACTAAAGAATTAATTGCTGCTGTTTTGAATACCAGAGGAAAAGTATTAAAGACTAAGGCAAACTATAATAACGAAATTGGTGTACCAAAAACGTTATTAGAAATAACCTCAGAACATAATTATGCTGTGGTTGAGATGGCAATGCGTGCAGCAGGAGAAATTGCTCTTTTAACCGATATTGCTTGCCCTATCCTTGGGGTAATCACTAACGTAGGGACGGCTCATATTGGTAGACTAGGTTCAGAAGAAGCGATCGCTAAGGCAAAATGTGAATTACTAGCTCGTATGCCTAAATCCAGCATTGCTATTCTCAATTATGACAACCAATTGCTATTAGATACGGCTGCTCAAGTGTGGCAAGGGAAAACCATTACCTATGGTTTGTCTGGGGGAGATATTAGAGGGGAGATAATCAATACTAATATCCTTAGAGTAGCAGGAAAAGATTTACCTCTACCTCTACCTGGTCGTCATAATGCTAGCAATTATTTAGCAGCAATAGCTGTAGCTCAAGTTTTGGGTATAGATATTAGCCAACTTACTAAAGGAATTAAAGTAGAGTTACCCAAAGGGCGATCGGGTCGTTACGAACTACCCAATGATATAGTTATTCTCGATGAAACTTATAATGCGGGCTTAGAATCCACTATTGCCTCACTTGAACTACTCAAACAAACCCCAGGTAAGCGTCATATTGCCGTTTTAGGAACAATGAAAGAATTGGGAGATCGATCGACTCAGTTACACTATCAGGTGGGAGCAAAAGTTAAAGAATTAAAACTCGATCATTTATTTGTCTTAGCAGATGAACCAGCAACCGAAGCAATTGTCACTGGTGCAATAGGAATTAATGCTGAGTGTTTTCGCGATCGAGATGATTTAGTCAAGAGATTAACAGAAATTGTTCAAGAAGGCGATCGCTTTTTATTTAAAGCTTCTAATTCTGTTGGTTTAAATAGGGCTGTAGAGCAATTTTGCAATTATCTTAAAGTTAATCATTAGACCTTTATTGAGCTTTTATCGTGCCAATTGTCTCTGACTTTGCTCCCGCAATTTTGCCTGTTCATTCCTTACTTTCCTCATGGCTTTTTGTCTTTCTTTTCTATATTTTTCTTGTTGTTTTTGTCTTTGTTTCTCTCTTTGTTCTCGTAGCTTAGCTAGCTTTTGAGTCATTCGTTCTCTTTGTTTCTCTGTTTTTTTTCTCTGTTTCTCCATCATTTTGTCGAGTTCTTCTTGATACTTCGGCTTTTGGTAACTACTTAAATTAGATGGGACATTGATATTATTTAACTGATAAATTTCAATCTGAGTAGAAGGAAGATAAACAGCTTGTAGGTCGTTATTTAACTGATAATTAGTACCAATTTCTTCTAGATAATTTTGCTTGCTAACACCAGTAAAACTTTGTTGTAATACAGGAAATCCTCCTTGATTATTTACCTTAGGTAAGTCAATTAAAGATGTACTTGTTAAACTCGCTAAAGACTTGTTTTGATAAGAACCTAGTAAGGAAGAGCTATTATAAGTTACGTTTTCTGTTTGAGTTTTAAATGATAAATAATCAGAATTTTTATTTGCTTGAAAATAACTAGTAAAATATTTATATTCTTGAGGCTGCCGAGTTGTAAAAGTATTTCGAGGGAAACTTCTATTTGACTTTTTTATTTGTATCTGTGGTGAACTATTTCCTAAACTAACATCAAAATCATATACATCTTTATAAACATCGCTATAGCTTACTCGAGGTAGAACTAGAATGGAAGAGGGTTTAGAAGAATTACTCGAAAATGATTCAAACTCTAATCTTCTTAAGCTACTTACAAAATACTCTAATAATTTATCTTCTCTCTCTGGTGGAGATTGGACTAATATACTATCTTCTACTTTAAAGCGATATTGATTTTGATTCAATCCATTATCAATCAAATTGATATACTCAGAAAAATCTGCTTGTTGTTTGAGAATTTCTCTTTCTAGCTGATTATAAATATTTTGATTTAGTTTAAGACTAAAATTGCCCATCCCCTCTAAACTGTTGCTATTATTTTCTTGGAATTTCAGACTAGAAGCAACAGCCATATTATTAGTAGTTACTCCATGAAATATCAAGATAGCAGTTCCGAGAATGCACTTTAGACTAAATGTTTTTAAAAAGATCGAGTTGATTTTCATCGTATATCTAAGCAATATAATGATGTAACAGGTGTTTTACCTTGGGGTAAGATAGGAGTAATTAGTTTTTTATTGCAAGAGGGAATAGATTTAATTTTTTTAAAACTCACAAAAACAAACTTGTATATATAAAGTGAACTTATAATCGTACCCAAGCCTAACATACCAATAAATATAGTTTAAGCAAAATTGCAATAAGCAATACTTAAGTTTTATCAAGATTTGCTAAAAGTTTTTGTTTAACTATCAAAGCTATTTTTCTAGATGCTCCTGACTCTCCTCTTACTTGTAGTAAAAGATCGTGCATTTCGATTAATTTATCTGGAGAATCCAACAAATCTATTACAGTTGCTGTAATATTTTCTGCTGTGATCCTGCCAACTAGTTCTGGGACTATTTGCTTCTTTGCCCAAATGTTAGGCCAAGCAAACAAACGCTTTTGCTTAAGAATTATTTGATTAATAATCATAGCAAAGATTGTGCCTACACCTGGTAAATTAGATAACATTCCTGGTATTCCATTCCAGGCTCTCATCGCATCTAATTGTTGTGTCGGTAACAATACAATCATGGGTACTCCTAATGAACCTAGTTCAGCAGTATTAGCTCCAATAGTAGTCAAACATAATTGGCATTGAACTAATAAGTTGTAAGCAGGAAATTGAGTAATTAGTTTTATTTTGGTTCCGCCACTAGTTAACAAAAATGGTACTGACGATCGCTCATCTGCTAAGATTAATTTTCCCCGAACTCCACCGACTAAATTACTCACTGGGTTGAATTGGGGATTGGCATAGTTAGCTAAAGTTTCTAGCTCAAGAGTCGGTGCCACAGGGATAATAAAATCAATTTCTGGTCTTTGTGCTTGAATTTTTTCGGCGATCGCTAAACACAAAGGTAATCCCTGGGCTAATTTGGCTGGTTTTGAACCTGGTAAGAGTCCGATAAGGTTAGAGGAGGTAGAGAGTGCAGAGGTAGTATTGATTTCTTGGACTACATCTGCGATTAAATCTCCAACAACAGTAAATTTATGATGATACTGAGAAGGAATTTTAGTCAGAACTTCTGTTTTCATGACGGCAAAGCGATCGATCCACCGATACCAGCGAGCATCCCACTCTGCGTACACTAGGGTACGATAACCGAGACGTTTGCCAATAGCTAAGGTATAAAATTGATCTCCACCGAGAAAAATGACAATTCCTTGTCGATACCAATCCCATTTATCAGCAGTTTTTCCCCACAAGAGAAAAGCAAAGAAATGTTGGGCAGATTGTACCCTGTCTACTTCTGGGTAGTTGTTAGCAATATCTGCTTCTTTGCCAGTAGCATGAGGGCAAGGAGATAAAATTACAGATATTCTCAAGCGATTTTCCCTTAATTGTTCTCGCAGTGCTTTAACTACTGGACGTACCCAAGTAGCTACTTCTCCTGGACCATTAGTTAGTATAACTATGTCAACTGGCTGCATGAATTCCTTCTCTAATCACTAACTATAATAGCTTTCTTGATTATTAGAAGAGAATACTCTAAAAAGAATCAAGTAATCCTTATTTCCTAATCATGAGTTTCCAATCAACAACTTATAATTCTATCTTGGCAGCCTTGCAAAATTTAATTGAAGTAGTTGCTCAACTGAGATCGCCCGATGGTGGTTGCCCTTGGGATTTAGCTCAAACACCACAAACTCTTATTCCCTATGTAATTGAAGAAGCTTATGAAGTAGTTGACGCTATCTCTAGTCAAGAGCAATCGGCGATCGCTGAAGAATTAGGAGATTTACTTTTGCAAGTCGTATTACAAGCACAAATTGCTAGCGAATACGGTCATTTTAGCTTAGAGGAAGTGGCTCAGGGCATTACAGATAAATTAATTCGTCGTCATCCTCATGTTTTTGGCGATCAAGAGGTAAAAGATGCTGAGGAAGTTCACCAAAATTGGGAACAAATCAAAGCAGCAGAAAAGGGAGAAACCATAGCAGAAACAAACTCACTCAGTCGTAAATTCGATCGCTATAATCGCACTTTACCACCAATGATGGCAGGGATGAAAATATCTAAGAAAGCTGCTGCTGCAGGCTTTGAATGGGAAAATGCTGCGGGGGTTTGGTCAAAATTTGAGGAAGAGTTAGCAGAGTTCAAAGAAGCATTAGAAACCTCAGATAAAGAGCATCAACAAGCAGAATTAGGAGATTTAATCTTTACCATTATTAATATTGCCCGTTGGTACGATCTCGATCCGAGCGCAGCTTTACAAGGAACAAATAAACGCTTTATTCAACGTCTTGCTCTTATGGAAAAATATGCAGAACGTCCTCTTACAGATTATAAAATCAATGAATTAGAGACTCTTTGGCAGCAAGCTAAAGCTAAACTAGCCAATTCTTAACAAGATAATATGCCTAGTTAGTTGTAGCAACTAACTAGGCAAAATTGAGTTATTTATTGCTGACTGTTTCTTTTATATCGCTAGCTTGATAACTTTTTTCTAGCAACATGATTTGCTTGGCTTTCTGAGACAAAGCACTACCATTCAACTTATTGGCAATGAGAGCGTCTGTAGAAAATAAACCTGCACCATTAACTAAAAAGAAGAGAAAACAAGCAGCATATATAGCTGACAATTCTAGATAAGGTAAGCTTAAACCAGCTACGAGAATATGATGGTACATAGCCACACACATAGTAGCAAATAAACCTAAAGCTGCTGGTCGAGTAAACAAACCGATCGCAACTAGAGGCGCACCAATTAACTCAGTATAGGCTGCAACGTAACTCAAGAAAATGGGGAAAGGTAACCCGATATATGCAACATAAGCTTCAGCAAAGCTTTCGATGTTAGATAACTTATCTAAACCATTATGAATCATCATAATGCCCACAACGGCTCGAAGTATAGCCCAAGTTGTTTGACTCCAAAAGTTAGGAGTGTAATTTGGTTTGAAGATTGTGGTTAGTAATTTGTTGATAGACATGGGAAATTATTTAAAAAATTAGTAGATTGGTGAATTTTTATTAATTAAATTCACAACAAATTAAGCAAATAATTGCAGATACGGCTGCATAGTTTAAAGCTATGGCATTTACCGAATCAAGCAATACACAGCTAGATGGACTTATATGATTGGTATTGCTTATACTTAGATTATAGTAAACTTATTTTAAGAAAAGTAACTTTTTTTAATTTTTATAATTTAGTTTATGCACGAGTTTAATTCGGGGTTGAATATCTGCATTAGTTTTAATCATTTATCCAATTAATGAGGACACGACCGACGAGCAAAGCTCGTCAGCGCGAGATGTCGCTTTTGCACGACTACTTATTTCACATTACAGGGTAGTAGTCTGTCAACACCTCGATTGGATATGGCGAGGAGACCTCGCCGTCCCTCTCGGTCAATTTTGAATTGATGGGTTGAGGCAAGCAGGGGAAGCGGAGGAAGCAGGGGAGGCAGCGGTCAGAC